>JAEUJH010000655.1 GCA_016794825.1 Gemmatimonadota bacterium | reverse complement strand
GTCGATGGCGATGTTGTTCGAGCCGTTCCGACGCCGGCAAAAGGACCGTGACTACGCCTTCAGCGGCAGTGGGCTGGGCCTGTCGATCTGCCGCAAGCTGGTCGAGGCCATGGGTGGCGAACTCCAGGTCGAGACCGGCCCTGCGGGTACCCGCTTCCACTTTTCTCTCAACCTACCCCTCGTCGACGCGGGCCGCACGTTCGGGGGCTTGGCGTGACGTTCCTGCTCCACGTCGTGGGGGCACGGCCCAATTTCATGAAGGCCGCGCCGGTGATGGCCGCAGGCCGGGCCCGCGGGCTCGAGCAAGTGCTGGTGCATACCGGCCAGCACTATGATCACGCGATGAGCGAAGCGTTCTTTGCCGATCTCGGTCTGGCGCGAGCGGATGACAACCTGGAGGTCGGTTCGGGGACGCACGCCGAGCAGACCGCGCGGATCATGCTGGGTTTCGAGCCGGTCCTGGATCGGCGCCGCCCAGCGTGGGTGATTGTCTACGGGGACGTCAACTCCACCGTGGCCTGCGCGTTGGTGGCCGCCAAGAAGGGGGTTCGGATCGCCCATGTGGAAGCCGGGCTCCGGAGCCACGACTGGACCATGCCCGAAGAAGTGAATCGAGTCGTTACCGACCGTCTGGCTGACTTGCTGTTGACGCCGAGCCGAGATGGGGATGCAAATCTGCGGGTTGAGGGGATCCCGGATGAGCGGATCCGGTTCGTGGGGAACGTGATGGTCGACACGCTCCTGCAGCTTCGGGGTCGGGCGCGCGATCTTGGCGTTCCGGCCGCCATGGGCCTGGAACCCGGACGGTACGTTGTCGTGACCTTGCATCGACCTTCCAACGTGGACGACCGGGATACCTTAGCAAGCCTGATCGGTGCCTTGGACGATCTCGCGGCGTCGCTCCCGGTGTGCTTCGCCGTCCACCCCCGGACCCGCCGCAAGATGGCCGATTTCGGACTGAAGCCGAACCATCCGTCGGTACGACTCCTGGAGCCGCTCGGTTACCTGGAAACGGTGGGGCTGGTCGATCAGGCGGCCTTGGTCCTGACGGATTCCGGTGGGCTTCAGGAGGAGACGACCGTGCTCGGCGTTCCGTGTCTCACCGCGCGCCCGAACACCGAGCGGCCGGTGACCATCACGGAGGGAACTAACCAGTTGGTTCCCTCCAACCGGAGCGCGATCGTCGCGGCGGTCGAGGCAACCCTGGGGCGACCCCGAGGGCGGGAGCCTCGGCGTCCCGAGGGCTGGGACGGTCGGGCAGGTGAGCGGGTGATCGATGCCTTGGTCGAGTCGGCGGGCCGGAGGCCGGGCTGATGTCAACCCGTCTTCGGGACCGGGTGGCGGCAGTGAGGACCGTGGGCACGCTGGCCATCGCCGTTGGCGCGCTCGCCGGTTTGATCGAAGCGATGTTGCACGCGATTCGGTTTCGCTGGGCGGATCAGTTCACGTGGACCGGCCCTGATGTGATCTGGATGGCGCCGCTTTCGTACGTGGCGTTCCTCGGGGTCCTGGCGGTGCCGGTCGCGATGGTCGCCATGCTGCGGCCCCAGTGGGCCACCGCGGCGGTTTATCTCGGGGTGGCCACGGCCGTGGCAAGCTTTGGCCTGCTCCGGGTGGCTAGCGCGCAACGGCTCCATGTCGCGGCCATGGCCGCCGTCGCCGTCGGCGTGGGGACCCAGCTTGGACGGTGGGCGTATCAGAGGTCAAGCCGGGTTGGGCCGCTGGCTGTCCGCCTGGCAGCCGGGACCACGGCATTCGTGGCGGTGGTGGCCGCGTTGGCCATGGGTTGGCCTCGGTGGCGGGAGTCGGCCGCGATCCGGGCACTCCCGCCGGCACCGCCCGCCGCGCCGAACGTCCTCCTTCTCGTGCTCGACACCGTTCGGGGCGAGAGCCTTTCGTTGTATGGCTACGGCCGCCCGACCTCGCCCGAGCTCGAACGTTTCGCTGCCAAGGGGACTCGCTTCGAGTGGGCCATTAGTGCGTCGCCCTGGACGTTGCCATCCCACGCTTCGTTGTTCACCGGGCAACCGCCGTGGCAAACGCGGGCGTCATTCCGCAGCCGGCTGGATGATCGATTCGAGACGGTCGCGGAGCGATTTCGGGCGCGGGGCTATCTCACGGGCGGGTTCGTCGCCAACACGATCTACGCCAACGTGGAAACCGGCCTTAGTCGCGGGTTCATCCGATATCAAGACTATCGCCGGTCGCTTCGCCAGATATTGCTCAGTTCGGAGATCGGCCAGCTGGTCAGCAGTCAGCGATCGCGGATGGCGATTCGGGCAGCTCATCGTCCGTCCGCGGCCGTCATCAACGAGCGGTTTCGGGAATGGCTCGGCCAATCCGAGCGGACCGGTCGTCCATTTTTCGCCTTCCTGAACTACATGGAGGCGCATCTCCCCTACCAGACGCCGGAGGGGTGGGTCGAGCGTTTCCGGGCGGGGCATCCCGAGGTCGACCGTTACGACGCAGCCGTCGGCTTTCTCGACGAGCAGATCGGCCGCCTGTTGCGGGAACTCGAGTCTTCCGGTGTGCTCGAGAATACGATTGTCGTGATTACCTCGGACCATGGCGAGCATCTCGGGGATCACGGGATGTCCGATCATGCGAACAGCCTCTATCTGCAACTCCTTCGCGTGCCTCTCCTCGTCGTTCATCCTCGGAGTGTCCCGGCCGGGAAGGTCGTGGCGGAGCCAGTTGGCCTGATGGACCTGATGCCGACGCTGGCGACGATGGCCGGAATCGGCGGCGCGGACTCCGCCCGCTCCTGGAGCCGGTATTGGCAGTCGGAAGGCCCGACGACGGAACCGGCCCTGATCGTATCCCAGGTCGACCAGCACCCACTCCAGCGTTCATGGGATCGGAACGCGAAGGGGCCGCTGTGGGGCATCCTCGGTCAGGGGCTTCACCTGATCGAGAATCCGGATCGTTCAGTCGAACTCTACGACTATCGCCGCGATCCGGAGGAGCGGATGAGCCGGCATGCCGACCCAGTGGTCGCCAGTCGCCTGACGGACCTGCGCGCGGTCCTTGACCGGACCCGTCTGGATGGGGGTCGGCAGTGACGGCTGCACCCCGGGGGCCAGTCTGGGCGGTGGCGTTCGGTCTGGTCGCCGGGCTGGTCACTGGACTGATCGAGGCGGCCGTCATCCTGGTCCAGAAGCTGGGATTCAACCGGTTTCGCGATATTGGATTCGACATCGCCTGGATGGCTCCACTCGCTGGAGCGGTCCTGCTGGGGGTGGTTGGCGCCGCCGTGTTCGGGCTCGCTCGAGGGGTATCCGCCAAGTCCAGGGCTTTGGTGGTGTCGGGCATCATCATTGGCCTGGCCGTGGTGTCTCTCGTGAGTCTGGCCGGGCGGATCCACCACGTCGCGGTCCTCGTGCTGGCGACGGGTGTTGCCGCGCGGTTGGCGCCGCTAGCCGTGCAGGTCGAAACGGTCCGGCGACCATGGCTGGTCGCGATGGCCGTCGGGCTGGTCGGGTTGTTTGGGGCGGCCGGGGTCGCCCGTGGTGGGTTCGGCCAGCGAGGGGATGGCGTGACCGCCGTTCGCCCGAGTGGCGCCCGTCCGAACATCCTGTTGGTGGTGCTCGACACCGAAGCCGCCTCCTCGCTTCGCCTCCATGGTTACCATCGTCCGACCAGCGACTTGCTCGAGCGAGTGGCCGCCGAGGGGGTCGTGTTCGATCGTGCCTACGCGACCGCGCCGTGGACCCTTCCGTCTCACGCGAGTCTCTTTACCGGGCTCGAGGCGCACGCCCTGGATCTGGATTTCCAGACACCGCTTGGCCGGCAGCCAACCACGCTCGCGGAAGTCCTCGGGGCTGCGGGCTATCGAACCGGTGGGTTCGTGGCCAACCTCCGCTACACCAACCGGGAGTTCGGACTGGCGCGGGGGTTCCAGCACTATGAGGACTTCCCGCGGACGATGACGGAGGTTGCCCTGAGCTCCGGTCTGGTCCGGAGACTGGTCCGAAGTGGTTCGCTCCGGCGGTTAGTTGGCTATCACGACATCGTTGGTCGCCGGCGGGCGCCGGAAATCACCAAGGGCTTTCTGGACTGGGTGGAGGGCAGCGGGGGCCAGCCCTGGTTCGCGTTCCTTAACTACTGGGACGCTCACGAGCCCTATCGACCCCCGGCTGATCTGAGCAGTCGGTTCGGTCCGGCCGGTGAGCGGGCCGTCGATCGGCTCGACTACCGGACCAGGGAGGTCATTCTCTGGCCCTCCGAACGGCGCGGCCTCGGCCGGTCGCAGGCTCAGGCCGAGCGCGATGCCTACGACGCCTCGCTGGTGGCGGTCGACCGAAGTCTCGAGGTGTTGCTCGAGGGGCTTCGTCGCCAGGGAATTCTCGACCAGACCGTCGTTGTCATTACCGCCGATCATGGTGAAGAGCATGGTGAGCGGGGTGACTACACCCACGCGGCGACCCTCAACCCCAACGCGCTGTGGGTCCCGCTCGTCGTGCGGTATCCCCCGTCGATCCCGAAGGGGGTTCGGGTCACTCAGGACGTCTCGTTGCGTCGGGTTCCGTCCACGCTGCTCGACCTGGCGGGAGTGATACCACCCGCGCCGTTTCCGGGGGCGACCCTCCGAACGGCCTGGGAGCATTCCATTGCCCCCGGCGAGGCCCCGGTCTCGAGCCTCAAGTTGCGGGGCGTGTACGAGTACAGCGTCATTCTCGACAGCGTTCAGTATCGGCGCCGCGGAACGACGGAGCGCTTGACTCGGATGGTTGGGGACGGGGACCCATTGCCCAACCTCGCCACCGACTCCGGGTACTCAGCCGTGGTCGCCCGGGCTCGGGAAGTGTTGTTGCAGGCCGGGGTGCCATGGCCGATGCCGGATGTGCGTGCGCCGCCGGGTCGCCGGGCTGGATCGGGTCCGTCGAGCGACCCGGGGGGAGATTGAGAAGCGATGGTCTTGTCTGTCGTTGTGCCCGTCTACAACGAGGCGCGGACGGTCGAGCGACTCCTGCGGCGGGTTGCCGAAGTCCCAGTGGAGAAGGAGATCATCGTCGTCGACGACTGCAGTCGGGACGACACTTGGTCTGTCCTCGTTGCGCTCCGCGGCACCCTTCCGCTGACTCTGCTGCGCCACTCGGTCAATCAGGGGAAAGGCGCCGCCCTGCGGACCGGATTCGCGGCCGCTCGAGGCGAAATCGTCATCCCCCAGGACGCCGACCTGGAGTACGATCCGCGGGAGTACCCCAAGCTGATCGAACCGATTCTCGATGGCCGCGCCGACGTCGTGTTCGGCTCCCGGTTTTCCGGGGGCGAGTCGCATCGGGTGCTGTATTTCTGGCACTCGGTTGGCAACAAGGTCCTGACGCTGGCGTCGAACATGTTCACCAACCTGAACCTGACCGACATGGAAACCTGTTACAAGGTGTTCCGCCGGGAGGTGCTTCAACAGGTGACCATCGAGGAGTCTCGGTTTGGGTTCGAACCCGAGATCACAGCCAAGGTTGCGGCCCTTGGTTGTCGGGTCTACGAGGTGGGGATCAGCTACTCGGGCCGCACCTATGCCGAGGGCAAGAAGATCGGGTGGCGGGATGGCGTTCGGGCGCTTTGGTGCATCCTCAAGTACAGCACGTGGGCTCGTCAGCGCCGGTCAGCGGAGTGGACCGCGAGGCTGGCGGCCCGTGATCAAGGCGGGTTGGATTGATCCAGAAGGCGCCCGCCGATCCGACCGAGCGTAGGCTTCGGCTGGTCGCCGGGTCGTTGATTGTCGTTGGGATGCTGGTCCGGGTCTGGTGGTGGGCGCAGGCCCGGTCCCTGTGGATCGACGAAGCCATGGTGGCCGTGAACGTCCTTGGCCGGGGGTTGATCGACCTGACCACCGCGCCGTTGAACATGCAGCAGGCGGCCCCTCCCGGTTTCCTGGCGATTCTGTGGTTCGCGGCCCGTGCCCCCATTCCTATCGAGTACGCCCTTCGCCTTCCGGCGCTCGCGTTCGGCCTGGCCCTCCTGCCGATGACGGCCGTGCTCACGAGGCGACTTGGCATGGGGTGGCTGGCTACCGTCCTGGCCCTGACCGGGTTGATAATCGCGCCCCAGTTGGTGCACTACGCCGCGGCCGTTAAGCCGTACGGCGTCGACGCGACGGTCACCGTCGGGCTGCTCATCGCGGCCGTCCATCCGGTCGCGCGCGGCACGGGTCTGTGGAAGCTCATCGCTGCTGGCGTAGTCGGCCTCGTGGTGTCGACTCCGGCCCCGTTCGTGCTTGGAGGCATCGGGATCACCGGGGCCCTGGCGAGTTGGCGTCGCCGGGATGGGGCCGAGTTCGCGAAATGGGCGGCGGGCGGGTTGTTGTGGCTCGCATGTTTCGGCGCTCTGTATCTCTTCGTCCTTCGTGAAGTCACGTCGAGTCCCTTCATGTCGCGGTTCTGGGACGCCACGTTCCTCGACTGGGCCGATTGGCGACTGCTGCTTCGCAACTGGCTGTTTCAGGGGCTCGGAGGGCGCTCCGACTTCCCGGGTTGGCCCGGGCAAGGAGCCGTGGTGGTCGCCGCCGTTGCGTGCGCCATCGGGGCCTCGGTCAGGCGCCGATCCTGGTGGGTAACGGGGCTGCTGCTCGGGCCGATCGTGGTCGTGGCGGTCGCCTCCGCCGCCGGCAAGTACCCCTTTGCAGATCGACTGCTGCTGTTCACCGTCCCGCTCGTGGCGGTGGCGGCGGGGAGCGGATTCGAAGTCGTTGGGACGTCCGGTGTTCGAGGGGCTCCCTTGGTCGCTCTGCTGCTGGTCGTTGGCTCGTTCGGCCGAGGGTGGGCCGTGCTGATCAAGGCGCCATCGGCCATCATGTGGCGTGAAGACCTGGGGCCGCTGCTCGCCGACGCCCGATTCGCCGCTGCCCGCTCCGAACCCGCTTACGTCTTCCCCGGGGCCTTGCCGGCCTGGGTGGTCTACTCGGATCCGACTCGGCGACAGCCGGAACGGTTCCGTCGCTTTGCGGCATTGTCCGACAGCCTTGGCCCCCCTGGTGGCAACGCACCCAGCCGAGGACGTGCGGTGGTCGATGAAGGCAGGGACCTTCAGTTCGTCGACCAAGGACGTCCGCTCATCGTGGGAGTCGCGACTGGGTACGAAGGGGTCTTTAGACCGACCTGGAACCCTCGCTATCAGACTGATCCGGGATGGGGTGACAACGAAGCAATGAGGATTGGCCGCGCGACCACGGGGTGCGTTTGGACGGTGTTTTCCCACTACAAACCCTTCGAGATGGACTCGCTCCATTCGGCGTTGACCCGGCGTGGCCGCTCGGTCGAGACCCGGTTGGTTGCCCAAGGCGCGGAAGTCCGACGCTATTGCCCGGGCGCTGGCCGATCGGGGTAGCCGTCGCGCGACGCCATTCCCGGCTCGTCGGGGTCGGGATCAGGCCGGAGGAGGGGGTACCGCTAACTGCTTCAATAGTCTAGACTTCTGGCGCCCTGACGCGGGCCGGTATTGGGCCGGCCCAGGGGCGCTACCTCAAGTGTGGGCCGGCGATCGGTCGCAGTTCCCGACCGAATCCCCGCGACCGGATGGTCGGTGCGGCGGAGCGGTGGGAGCCA
>JAEUJH010000646.1 GCA_016794825.1 Gemmatimonadota bacterium | reverse complement strand
CGGGGGCAGCGACTGGTCGGTGTCGTCGATGAACCCGCTCGAGGCGATCCAGGTGGCGATCACCCGGCGGGGGCCGACCGATTCCGCGGGCCCCGCCTGGATCCCGGACGAGGTGGTCGGTCTGACGACGATGCTCCAGGCGTACACCGTCAACGCCGCCTACGCGGCGGGCGACGAGGCCACGGCGGGAACGCTGGAGGTCGGCAAGGTGGCGGATCTGATCGTGCTCGACCGCGATCTCTACGCGATCCCGCCCACCGAGATCAGCCGGGCCAAGGTGCTGCTCACCCTGCTGGACGGAAAATCGGTCCACCGGAGCCGGGCGCTCCAGTAGGCGGGTTGCCGGATCGGCCGGGGCGCCCTAACATCGAGAGGTCGGAGACGCGCCCCGGGAGGTGTTCAGATGATCCGCCGATCCCGCTGGTTGGGCGCGGCCGCCGCGTGCCTGGCGGTCTGGGCGCCAGAGGCCCAGTCCCAGACCCACACCGGCGTCACCGGCGTCATCAGCGGCGTTGTCGGCGACAGCCTCCGCCGACTCGACCAGGCCACGATCGAGATCTTCGGCACCAAGCTCCATCGACTGACCGGGACCGACGGTGCCTTCCGTTTCGACAACCTGCAGCCCGGGCCCTACTGGTTTCGGGTCCGTCGAATCGGTTATGAGCCGATCACCTTTTCGGCCACGTTGCTGGCCGATCAGGTCCCTAACCTCGACATCCGCCTGCAGCAGTCGCCGGTTGAACTCCCCGAACTCGAAGTCCAGGGCGGGATGACCGCCTGGCGCTACTTCAACTTGCGACGGCGGAGTCGATCGGGTCTCGGCCGGTTCTACACCCGGGACGACATCGCTCGGCTTAGACCGCTCGACGCCATCGATCTCGCGCTCCGGGGTCTCCCTGGCCAGACCCGGTTCGACTTGGAACAGGCGAACTGGGACCCGCCGGCGATCCCTGGCGCCGATGCCGGCTCCGGATCACCGAGCTGGAGGGCCAACTACCGCGGGCGCGGGTGTCCTCCGCGCGTTTCCCTGAACGGAAATCGGCCGTGGCCGGGGTTCTCGCTCCGGTACTTCCACCTGGACGAAATCGAGGCGATGGAGGTCTATCGACCGCGCAACATTCCGAACTCGTTCTCCGCCACCCCTGCCTGCGGCCTCGTAGTGGTGTGGCTCAAGTGACCCCGTCGATCCGGGGCCGCGGACAAATACGTCACCGACCTCACCGAACCTGGTCGTTCTGACCACGAGGCCTACACCGTCAACGCCGCCTACGCGGCGGGTGACGAGGCGACGGCCGGGACGCTGGAGGTCGGCAAGGTGGCGGATCTGATCGTGCTCGACCGCGATCTCTACGCGATCCCGCCCACCGAGATCGGCCGGGCCAAGGTGCTGCTCACCCTCCTGGACGGCAAATCGGTCCACCGGAGCCGGGCGCTCCAGTAGGCGGGTTGCCCGATCGGCCGGGGCGCCCTAACATCGAGGGGTCGGAGACGCGCCCCGGGAGGTGTTCAGATGATCCACCGATCCCGCTGGTTGGGCGCGGCCGCCGCATTGCTGGCGGTCCTCGCCTCGGAAGCCCGATCGCAGACCCGAACCGGCGTCATCTCCGGCGTGGTGGCCGACAGCCTCCGTCGGCTCGATTTGGCCACGATCGAGATCTTCGGCACCAAGCTGCAGCGCCTGACGGGCGCCGACGGCGCGTTCCGGTTCGACAGCCTGAAGCCGGGCCCCTACTGGTTCCGGGTCCGGCGGATCGGCTACGCGCCGATCACGTTCACGGCGACGCTCCTCCCCGACCAGGTTCGCGAACTCGACATCCGCCTCGAGGCCACCCCGTACGAACTGCCGGAAATCGAGGTCCAGGGCGGCATGACCGCCTGGCGGTATCACGATTTCCGGTGGCGGAGCCGATCCGCCGTCGGGCGGTTCTACACCCGCGACGACATCGCCCGCCTGCGGCCGTTCGACGTGGTCGATCTGGCGATCCGCGGGCTGCCCGGCCGGACCCGGTGGGATCTCGAGGCGACGAACTGGGACCCCCCGCCCCTCCGCGGCATCGGATTCCTCGGCTCCACGTGGACCTCGTCCCGAACGACCAGCGGCGCCTGCCCTCCCGGCATCTCGGTCAACGGCGCCCAACCCTGGCCCGGATACTCCCTTCGGGACTACCAGCTCGACGACATCGAGGCCATGGAGGTCTATCGACCCCGCAACATCCCGATTTCGTTCGGCGGCGAGACATCCTGCGGCCTCGTAGTGGTGTGGCTCAAGTGACCGTGTCGATCCGGGGCCAGGGTCCTCGGATCAGGTCGGAGACGCGGACCAGCAGGAGGCTCCCATGCGGGTTGCCGTGTCGCTCGTCGTGCTCGTCGCCGCCGCCGGGGTAGCGGCGGCGCAACCACCCGCCGCTTCGCTTCGCGGCATCCTCACCGCCACCGACGGCCGCCCCCTCGACGGCGCCACGATCGAGGTGCTCGGCACCAAGGTCCGCTTCACGACCGCCGCGGATGGCGCCTACCGCCTCGACCGGGTCCCCGCCGGTCGTCACTGGATCCTGATCCGCCGGATCGGCTACGCGCCGGTCCGCCTGACCGCCACGCTCGAGGCCGGCGAAGTCCGAGCCCTGCCGGTCTCCCTCGAGCCGTTGCCGACCCGGCTCCCGGAGCTGACGGTCCTGGCCGAGGGTGGGATGAGCCGGCACCGATATCAGGACTTCGACGCCCGCGCCCACTCCGCGTTCGGGAAGTTCCTGACCCGGGACGACATCTCCCGGATCCCGGGCGATCTGATCGACATCGTGCAGCGCCACCTCCCCGGTCGGACCCGGTTTACCCTGGAGCAGCGTTACGGAGCCGCCGGCGATCTGCTCACGATGGGTCGGCTGGTCCGCCGGGGCGGTTACTACGTGGCCGACGACGGCAGCTATCTGCCCACCGGCCGGTCCGTCGTGACCTCCTTCCATCCGGACTGCACGCCCGCGATCTCGGTCAACGGCAGCACGCCCTGGCCCGGAGTCTCGCTGGCCGATTTCGACCGGGAGCAGGTCGAGGCCCTGGAGGTGTACCGCCGCGGGAGCTGGGTGCCGACCGAGTTCGCTTACCGCGAGTCGCTGGGATGCGGGCTGGTGGTGGTCTGGCTGCGGTGAGCGGCGCGGCGGGGCCGAGCCTAACGCCTGGGGAGGTCCTTCCAGAGGACCCGCCAGCACCAGGCCTGCAGCGTCTCGGGGGCCGCGTCGAACCGGGTCAGCCAGCCCGACAGGCGGGCGCCGAGCCAGCGGCCCCAGGCGTCGGCGTCGGATTCGTCGAGGTAGTAGAAGGCGTAGCCCGGGTGATTCGGCGCCGGGGGCAGCGCCAGCCCTTCGCGCCGGACGGCCAGCAGGGCGTCGCGGCCGGCGCGGAGCGGCGCGGGTTCGGCCTCCAAACGCTCGGCGCGGTCGAGGACGGCCGCGTTCAGCGCCGGGAGCGCGGCGCGGTCCGCCTCGGTGTCGTACTGAAAGTGCGACACGGTCCCGTCGTCGGCCGGATCGGTGCGCGGCCCCTCCCATTTCCAGTCGAGCGAGAACTCGCCGGGCGAGAACGGCAGGGCCGACGCCTTGGGATTGACGCGGACGGCCAGCGTGAGCGATCCCGCCGACCTGGCGGCGAGCCAGATCGACGCCCGCCCCCGGCGGCGGGTGAGTCCCGCCGCGGTTGCCGGTTCCGAAAACCCGCGGTCAAACGCCCGATGGAACGCGTCGGCCTTGATCATCGACGGTCGGTCGCCTTGCCCATCAGTTCACCCACGGCGCGATGGGCCTCGTCGATCGACGCGTTGGTGTACGCGAACGCGGCGGCGTCGGCGTTGGCGAAGGTGATCCGCCCGAACGGCCGCCGGGCGATCTCGTGCGGCGCCTTCCCCGGCTCCCACACCGGGTCCCAGAGCGCGTTGTACTCGTAGGTGTAGCCGTGCGACCAGCGGTTGACGGTGATACCGGCGATGTCCCGAGCCGGATCGAAGCCGAAGCCGCCGAGCATCCGGGCCAGCTGGCCGCGAACTTCCCGTTCGTAGGTAGCAAACGGCGTCGCGAGCAATTCGAGCCGCCCGGCGCGATGCTGGTCCCGCTCCGGCAGCCCCGGCTTGCAGGGCGTGCGTTCGAGGAACAGAACCGCCGGCTGGTCCGGTCCGGCGGTAAAGCGATAGGAGCCGAGGCTGACCGGGAAGTCGAGGCCGGCGGTGAGCCAGTAGGCCGACGGCGACCGGATCTCGGCGACCTTGGCGGCCGCGAACGCCTTCCAGTTACGGACCGCGACGTTGGTATAGAGGAGCGGCACCTTGACGCCGTACTTGAGCGCCGCCTTCTGCTCGGCTGGCAGTTCGGGGCACAGGTGGGGAATGACACCGTGCCAGCACGCCAGGACGCAGCGTCGAGCCCGGACCCGCTCGGCCTTTCGATTCCGGACATAGGTCAGCCGGACGTCGCCGCCGGTCTCGGTCACCCGCACCACCGTGGCGCCGAGGCGGATCCGGCAGGCGTTGTCCGGCCGGTCGAGCCGACCGTAGCGGGCCCGGGCGGTGACGACGTCCTCCATCGTGGACCCGGGAATCGACCCCGGCACCAGGCGGCGGACCAGGAGCCGCGCGATCGAGGCGTTGCCGTCGGGAAAGTGATAGATGTAGGGCTCGTCGACGGTCCGATAGGAGGAGCGACCCTGACGCGCGATCGGCGCGTCGTCGAGGCCCAGCCCGTCGAAACCGGGAAAGCCGAGGGACCGGCAGTCGAGCGCGGAAATGGCGTCGATGCCGACGCCGTAGAGGTCGTGGGTCAGGCGCTGGAAGAATGGCATCGCGGCAGGCGCCACCCCGGCCACCTGCAGCAGGTAGGCCGCGTAGCTCATCTTGAGCAGCGCCTGTTTCTTCTCGACGATCGAGCGGCCGGCCAGATGGTCGGTCCGGGACTCGTAGAGCCGGACGATGGTGCCCTTGGCCAGCGGGTCGAGCGGAAATCGATCGACGACCGCGCGCCACTCGTCGCCCTCGTGATGGACGACCAGGCGGTCGACCCCGAAGGTTTCCTTGTCGAAGAAGTACCCTCGGCCGAGTCCGTGTCGTTCCTCGAACTCCTGATCGTACGCGGTTTCGAACTTGCGCACGTCGATCCCAAGTTCGGTCAGGAGGCCCTTGGCCACCGGGCTGTAACTCGAGGGCGTGTCGATCGACTGGGTGCCGCCGTACCCGATCAGCGTGGTCCCGTCGACCGTAAACTCGTTCCGCCGGGCGTGCCCCCCGAAGTCGTCGTGGTTGTCGAGGATCAGGATCCGGGCCCGAGGTCCGGCTTGCTGGCGGAAGAAGTGGGCGGCGGCCAGCCCGCTGATGCCGGCGCCGACGATCGCGAGGTCGTAGGTCTCGCGGAGGTCGGTCGGGGTCAACCAGGCCGGGTCGACGGCCCCGTCGCGCAACTGGTGAGCAATTTCAAAGGCGCCGTCGTGGCTGCCGCGGAGTCCGGAAAGGCCGGGCGGGTACGGCTCGCCGGGCGATTGGTCGGGATCGAGCAGCCAGGACCGGGGCAGCGACGCGGCGGCCGCGGACCAGGCCATGCCGTTCAGGAAGTCCCGTCGGTCGATTGGTCGGTCGATGCCGAGTTCACGATCGGATGGCTCGGTCATGGGCCTCGGAGGTCGGATTTCGGTCGGAGCCCGGGGGGAACCCGCCGGGCCGGGTGGCTCTGACCCCGGGATTATGGCCGGGGGCCCGCCACCTCGCCACCCGGGTCGTCCGAGGAGTATCTTACGGGCATGATTCGATTCCGCTTCCTGGGAGCCGCCCTGGCGGCCGGTCTCCTGACGATGGCCGAGCCGGTTCAGGCGCAGGCACCCGCTGCCTCCGGTGTGTACGGCGGCTTTGCGCCTCGATTCGTTCCTCTCGACGTGTGGACTAGGATGCTGAGCCGGCCCGAGACGGCGCCGGGCGCGTTCTCGGTGGCCGCGCCGGCCGATTCGGTCTGGGCGGCCCTCGGCGAGGTCCTGAAACGGTTCGACGTACCGTTGGCTTACGCGGATCGGGCGGCGGGCGAGATGGGAGTCGTCCGGACCAAGCTCTATCGGCGAATGGGCAAGGAGCCGCTGTCGAACTTCCTCCGGTGCGGCGAGGGGCTCACCGGGCCTAACGCCGATACCTACATGGTGTATCTGTCGGCGGTCGGCATGATCAAGGCGGGGTCGGACGGGACCACCACCGTGCTGACCCTGATCAGCGGCGACGCGGTGGACGTGCCCAATGGACGCAACGAGGTGGTGCCCTGCACCACCTCCGGACAATTCGAAGAGAAGGTCGCCAAG
>JAEUJH010000636.1 GCA_016794825.1 Gemmatimonadota bacterium | reverse complement strand
GGCCAACGACGTGGTGGGGAGATCGAGCAGGCCGGCGAACAACAGGCCGAGGACGAACGCGAGTCCAACCAGACCGCCGAACTTGAGCCAATTCAACGACCGAACCGACATAGTCTCGAGCTGCTCCGGGCCGTGGCGCCTACAGGGTCAAACCGAGCTTCGAACGGAACCGGACGGCTGCCACGGCCTTGCTGGGTTACCGGGCGGTTCCGCACGAGGAATATACGCGGTTGATGCGCCGTCAGTTGCGATGGTCGCGCCTGACGGCTGGTCGACCCGGTTTGCAGCGGCCGGGCCAGCGCGAATCGGCCATTCTGACCGGTGGGAACGGGGCCCCGGGCGGGCGCTTCGACCTAAGTCGTTGTGGGGTAATTCGTTGCCGCGTTGGCAGGCGAGGCTGGCCGATCCGGTCGGTGTTGCACGGCGGCAATGACGGTTTCGACGTCGAGGTGGGGCCCGCCCACCGGAACCCGGACCACCACCGGCTCCGTGATCCCGACCCCGTGGGCAAAGTTGGCCAGGTGGGTCACCACGGTTTCCGTCACCCGCTGGCCCGATGGCACCAGCAGCACGCCGGCCAGGCTGGTGACGTCCTGCTCGAAGACCATGTCCGGCGTCAGGGCGTCGACCGTCACCCGGCGGACCTCGGTCCGATCGTCGCGGAACCGGAGGCGGCCGACGGCCCGGAGCACGTCGGGCGAGTAATCGCCCCCCATCTGGTCGAGTCGGGAGACGATCTCGTCGCGCGGCACGCCGCGCGACAGGAGCAGGTCGTACTCCGACGCGGCGCGGATGACCAGGGCTGCCAGGCGCCGATGCGGGTCGTCGATCGCCACCGGGACCGACCCCCGCTGGGCGGCCACCAGTTCGGCGACGCCCTCGAGCCGGGGGATCCGCCGGATCATCGCGGCGGCCACCTCGGGATGCCGATCGAACCGGTCGCGCTCCTCGGGATCGAGGCCCTGACCCGACGCGACCTTCCGGAGCAGCTGGGGCGAAAGGGACAAACAGCCGAGTTGAGACAACAACCCCGCGACCCGAACCTCCCAGGTGAGGGCCAAGCCCAGGTCCGCCGCGATGGTCGTGACGTGGGCCAGGATCCGGCCGCTCCGGTTGAAGGCCAGCGGATTGGCCAGGGAAAGCGCCTCGGCCAGGACGCCGACCGCCGCGGCCACGGTACTCTCGAGCAGCTCCTGTTCGCCGCGCCGGCGGCGGAACTCGGCCAGGGCGGCTTCCAGTCCTTCGACCAGGCTTTCGCGAGAGACCGGCTTGGTGAGGTAGCGGAACAGCTGGCCGCGATTGACCGCGGTGAGGGCGTGGTCCAGATCGGCCGCGCCGCTCAGCACCAGCCGGATCACGTCGGGGCGGACCTGACGGATCGCGGCCAGGAAGTTGGCGCCGTCGGCCTCCGGCATTCGGAGGTCGGACACCACGACCGCCAGATCGGCGTGCTTCCGGGCCAGCTCGATGCCTCGAGTCGGCGAGGCGGCAAACAGGAGCTGGTAGTCGTTCCGGAGGGTCCGGCGGATCCCCTCGAGGACGTTCGGTTCGTCGTCGACGAAGAGGATCCGTTCGGGGTTCATCGGGTGGCGCCCAGCGTCAGTTCGCTCTGGCAGGCCGCTTCCCAGTCAGGCCAGCGCTCCCGAGCGGCAATCTCGAACCGGACGGCGGGTTCGGGCTCGAACGGCCCGGGCCCGTACAGGTGAGCCAGCGCCCCGGCGGCGGCGACGATGGACACCGCGTCGACCCCGTCCGCGTCCTCGACGGCGGCGGGCGTTTCGTGGTGGGCCACGGCCTCCACCAGGCCATCCGGCAGGCCCCACAGACCAAGGAGATAGGCCCCGACCTCCGCGTGGGTGGTGCCGAGCAGATCGCGCTCGTGCCGCCCGATCGGTCCGCCCTCCCGCTCCTGCTGGTCGAGGACGCTTCGATACTCGGGGAGATTGGCCGCCAGGACCAGGATCCCGACTTCGTGGAGCAGCGCCGCGGTGACCGCGTCGTCGGCCACGGTTCGGTCGACGCCTTCCATTCGGGCGATGATCCGGGCCGCCCGGGTCGAGCGGATGCTGTGATCGCCGATCGCCACCAGCAGCGAGGCCGGGACCGACGTGCCCACGAACGCCTTGAAGGCGCCGGCCCGGAGCACCAGCATCGTCACGGTCTCGAAACCGAGCAGTTGGACCGCGCGCTCGATGCTGCTCACGTCGTTGGCCGGTCCGAAGAACGCCGAGTTCGACAGCTTCAGGACCTCGGCCGCCATCGCCACGTCTTCGCCGATGATCCGGGCGACCTCGGCCATCGAGGACTTCGGGTTGCCGAGTTCCGCCACCAGCTTGCGGTAGAGGTGGGGGAGCGCCGGGAGGTGCTCGATCCGGGAAATCGTGGCCATCAGCTGGTCGGACGCGAGCAGCCGCCGCAGGGCGAGCGCTCGGCGGATCGCTTTCCGGAGCACCTGGGGTTCGCACGGCTTGGCCAGGTACTGATGGGCGGGTCCCGCGGCTCGCACGGTCGCTTCCCGATCGGAGTGGCCGGAAAGGACGAGGCGGATCGTCCGGGGGCTGCGCCGCCGGACCAGGTCGAGCAGTTCGACGCCGCTCATGCCCGGCATCTTCATGTCCGACACGACCACGTCGAAGGGCTGGTCGTCGAGGGCCGCGAGGGCGGCGTCACCGCCGGCGACGAACACCATGTCCCAGGTGTCGCGGTGGTCCCGCAGCATTCGGCGGAGGCCATCGAGGATCCGCGGTTCGTCGTCGACGAAGAGGACTCGGGTGGGGCTGGTCATCGGGTGGAATCCGGTTGGTGGCCCAGGGGAAGACGCACCACGAAAGTCGTGCCCCGGCCGGTTTCGGTGTCGAAGGAAATGGCCCCGCCGTGTTTGCGGACCACCACGCCGTGGGCCAGGCTGAGACCCTGTCCGGATCCCTTGCCGACTTCCTTGGTCGTGAAGAACGGATCGAAGACGCGGGTCCGGATCTCGGCCGGAATGCCGGTGCCGGTGTCGCTCACCGCGATGACGGCGTGGGCCGACTCGAGCCGCGTGGCGACGCGGATCGTGCCCTTGGCGCCCGGCGGGCGGTCGACGTCGCCGATCGCGTGGGCCGCGTTGACGATCAGGTTCAGCACCACCTGGTTGATCTCGCCGGGAACGCAGGGCACCGGCGGGAGCGCGGGGTCGAAGTCCGTGATGAGGTCGGCGACGTACTTCCATTCGTTGGTCGCGACGGTCACGGTGCTGGCGATGGCCCGGTTGAGGTCGATGGGCGTCTTCTCGGTGGCCGGATGGGAGAAGTCCTTCATGGCCCGGACGATCCGGGCCACCCGCTCGACGCCGTCGAGGGTCTGTTCGAGCGCCAGCGGAACCTCGGTCAGGAGCATCGCGGCGTCGGCCCGGGCGGCCGCCTGATCGGCGCGGGCGCAGGCCGGCGCCAGGTCGGGGTGGGCGCGCGCCGCCTCCTTCAGGGCCACCAGCGGCTCGATCACCTGGCCGAGGTCGCGGAACGCATCCTGGAGGAAGCGGGTGTTGTCACCGACGTACTGGATCGGGGTGTTGATCTCGTGGGCGATACCGGCCGAGAGCTGGCCGATCGCTTCGAGCTTCTGGGCCTGGCTCAACTGCAGCTCGAGGGCCCGCCGGGCGGTGACGTCGTGAATCAGCACCTCGGTCCGGATCTGGCCGCGGCCCTCGAACCGGTGGAGGAACAACTCGACCGGCACCGCCCGGCCGTCGGCGCGGCGGGCAAGCGCCGGTCCGGGCCGGAGGACGCCGTTCGTTGGTTCGCCGGTTGGCCCACTGTCGGCCGAGAACAGCCCCGTGGCGAGGGTCCCGACCAGCGTGCCGCCGGCCACGCCGAAGAGCCGATCGGCGGCCTCGTTGGTGGACTCGATCCGGCCGTCGGCCGCGATGGTGAGGAGGCCCTCGCCCATCGAGCTGAGAACCTCGCGGTGGCGATGATCATGCTCGGCCGCCATTCGGCGGGCCTCGCGGATCCGTCGATCCGCGACCGTGGCGACCATCGTCACCACCACCGCCAGGACGCCCGTGCCGGCGATGAGCCCGGCCAGCAACGACTGCGGGAGCCAGGGCTGCGCCTCGGCCGGCTCGGCGGCCGGGACGAAGCGGACCGCGGCCATGGCGACGTAGTGCATCCCCGACACCGCGACCCCGATCAGGGCCGCGCCCGCGACCCATGACGCGAACCGGTGGCGGAGCAGCCGGAAACGGACCTGGAGCGCCAGCGAGGCGAGCACCAACGCGACGACGAGTGACAGCAGAAATGTGCCCGGATCGTACCACAGGCGCGCGGCGACCCGAATCGCTTCCATGCCCGTGTAGTGCATGGCACCGACCCCGGCGGCCAGAAACACCGCGGCCAGCTGGATCCGGCCCGTTCCGGTGGGACGCCGACTCATCAGATACAGGCTGAGGGCGCTGCCGACGAGCGCGGGAACCAGCGAGAGCAACGTCCACCCGACCGAGAAGCCGGCCCGGAACGGCAGGGAGTAGGCGAGCATGCCGGTGAAGTGCATTCCCCAGACGCCGCCGCCGAGCACGACGGTGCCAAGCCCGAGCCAACCGGCCTGACCGGTCCGCGACCCGGTCGATTCGATCCGGTCGATGACGGCCAGGGCCGCGAAGGCCGCCAGCGCCGCCACGAGGACCGACGTCACCACCAGCGGCGGGTCGAAGTGCCCGACGACCGAATGGCCAATCGAGTGACTCGAATCGGTGAACCGCCAGATCTGCATGCCAGGCCCTCGACCTTCCCCGCTCGTGACGGAAGTATCGGTTCCGAGGCGGGTGGCCTTGATCGAGGAAGGGGGCCGAAAACGACGAGGGGCGGGGGGCGAAACCACTCGCCCACCGCCCCCGGTCCGGTCCGTCAGGAAAGCGCTACGACTTCTTGCCGTCGTCGACGATCTCGTAGTCGGCCTCGACCACGTCGTCCGGCTTGGCGCCGCCCTGAGCGCCGGCCGCGCCGGCGTCGCCCGGGCCGGCATCGGTGGTGGTCTGGCTGGCGCTCTGGTAGAGCGAGGCGCCCGCCGCCGAGTAGGCTCCGTTGAGGTCGTTCAAGGCGGTCTTGATCCCGGCGGCGTCACCGGCGCGGAGCGCTTGCTTGCCGGCCTCGACGGCCTGATCGAGCCTGGCCTTCACGTCCGGCGCCAGCCGGTCGACCCACTCCTTCGAGTCCTTCTCGACCTTGTAGACCAGACCGTCGAGCTGGTTGCGGGCCTCGATGGCTTCGCGACGATCCTTGTCGGCCGCGGCGTTGGCCTCGGCGGTCTTGACCATCTTGTCGATCTCGGCGTCGGACAGACCGCTCGACGCCTCGATCCGGATCTTCTGCTCCTTGTTGGTGGCCTTGTCCTTGGCCGACACGTGGAGGATGCCGTTGGCGTCGATGTCGAAGGTGACCTCGACCTGCGGCATGCCGCGGGGCGCCGGCGGGATGCCGGTCAACTGGAACTTGCCGATGGTCCGGTTGTCCTGGGCCATCTGCCGTTCGCCCTGGAGCACGTGGATCTCGACGGTGGTCTGGTTGTCCTCGGCGGTCGAGAACACCTCCGACTTCTTGGTCGGGATCGTGGTGTTGCGGGGGATGAGGACGGTGGTGACGCCGCCCAGGGTCTCGATGCCGAGCGACAGCGGGGTGACGTCGAGGAGGAGCACGTCCTTGACCTCACCGCCGAGCACACCGCCTTGGATCGCGGCGCCGATGGCCACCACCTCGTCGGGGTTGACCGAGCGGTTCGGCTCCTTGCCGAAGAAGTCCTTGACGATCTGCTGGATCTTCGGGATCCGGGTGGATCCGCCGACCAGGATCACCTCGTCGATGCCCTTCGGGTCGAGCCCGGCATCCTTGAGGGCCTGCTGCATCGGGGGAATGGTCCGCTGAATCAGGTCGTCGACCAGCTGCTCGAACTTGGCCCGGGTCAGGGTCATGTTGAGGTGCTTGGGACCGGACTGATCGGCGGTGATGAACGGCAGATTGATGTCGGTCTGCTGGGTGCTCGACAGCTCGCACTTGGCCTTTTCCGCCGCCTCCTTGAGGCGCTGGAGGGCCATGGCGTCCTTGGAGAGGTCGATGCCCTGGTCCTTCTTGAACTCGGCCACCAGCCAGTCGATCAGCCGGAGGTCGAAGTCATCGCCGCCCAGGTGGGTGTCGCCGTTGGTGCTCTTGACCTCGAAGACGCCGTCGGCGAGTTCGAGGACCGAGATGTCGTAGGTGCCGCCGCCGAGGTCGAACACCGCGACCTTCTCGTCCTTCTTCTTTTCGGTGCCGTAGGCGAGCGCCGCGGCCGTCGGCTCGTTGATGATCCGGAGTACTTCGAGGCCCGCGATCTTGCCGGCGTCCTTGGTGGCCTGCCGCTGGGCGTCGTTGAAGTAGGCCGGGACGGTGATGACGGCCTTGTCGACGGAGTGGCCGAGGTAGTCTTCCGCGGTCTGCTTCATCTTCTGGAGCACCATCGCGGAAATCTCGGGCGGCGTATACTTCTTCCCGGCGATCTCCACCGAGGCGAGGCTGTTCTGACCGGCCTCGACCTTGTAGGGCACCCGCTTGGTTTCCTCGGTGATCTCGTTCATCCGGCGGCCCATGAACCGCTTGATGGAGAAGATCGTCTGCTTGGGGTTGGTGACGGCCTGGCGCTTGGCGACCTGGCCGACGAGCCGCTCGCCGTCCTTGGTGAAGGCGACGACGGAGGGGGTGGTGCGGCCGCCCTCGGCGTTGGGGATGACGACCGGATCGCCACCCTCCATGACGGCCACCACCGAGTTGGTGGTGCCGAGGTCGATACCGATGAT
>JAEUJH010000580.1 GCA_016794825.1 Gemmatimonadota bacterium | reverse complement strand
CATCGGGTCCGGATCTCGGGAACCGTGGCCCGGCACGATCGATTGAGCCTGCTCGAGGTCACGTCCGTCGCCGCCGATTCCGGGACTTCTCCGACGCCGGTCGAGCCGCTGATCGATCTGGGCTCCCGCCGCCTCGAGGGTGAGGTCGTCGACGGCAAGTGCTACGCGGGGGTGATGAACCCCGGCCTTGGCACCACCCATCGGGGCTGCGCGGCCCGGTGCCTGGCCGGGGGCTTGCCAGCCCTGTTCGTGACGCGAGATTCCGAGGGTGGCGCCGTCCCGCTGATCCTGACCGACGCCGCGATGGCGCCCCTGCCGGCGGTCGGGAACCTGGCCGGCCGTCGACTCGTCTTGAGAGGGCGGGTCTGGCGCCAGGGCGACCTCTGGTTCCTCCAGGCCGACCGGCTCCCGCTGACCGGCCCCGTCCGGTCCGATCCCGGCCACCCGGAGACCGCGCTCGGCCACGCCCGAGCCCACGCGAGGACGAACGTTCGATGATCGATCCAATCGACGCACCGTTCCCCCGCCGTCGCCTGGGCCTGGCCGACTACCCGGTCGAGTCCGAGGCCATTCCTCCGGCCACCATCGAAGCCGGCAGCTACGTGGTCCGGTTTGCCCGGACGGCGGAGGATCTGGACCGGGTGCTGGCGCTCCGGTATCGGATCTTCAATCTCGAACTCGGCGAGGGTCTCGACGGATCGCATGTCACCGGCCGGGACGAGGACGACCTCGACGCTCGATTCCATCACCTGATGATCGAAACCCGCCACGGCGAGGTGGTCGGGACGTACCGGATGCAGACCAGCGCCATGGCGGCCCGCCTCGGTGGATGGTACAGCGAGGCCGAGTTCACGGTCGACAGCCTTCCGGCCGACGTGCGGGCGGAGGCGGTCGAAATCGGTCGGGCGTGCGTCGCCCGCGACCACCGGAACGGCCGGGTCCTCCACCTACTTTGGCGCGGCCTGGCCGAGTACCTGACGTGGAACCGCCGCCACTGGCTGTTCGGCTGCTGTTCGCTGACCAGCCAGGACGAGGCGTTAGGCAGGTCCGTGCACCGGCACCTCGAGGCCACGGGCGCGGTCCACCCCGACCTCCGGGTCGACCCGGCGCCGGGCTACGAATGCCGGGACGGCGACGGGCCGGCGCCGCCACCCCATGTCCCCGCCCTGTTCCAGACCTATCTCCATCTCGGCGCCAAGGTCCTCGGTCCGCCCGCCATCGACCGGCTGTTCAAGACCATCGACTGGCTGGTTATTCTTGATACCCGGGCCATCGACCCGGCCGTTTCGCGCGCCTTCTTCCGGTGACCGCCATCCGCCTCGACGTCGACCAGGAAGTCTTCGGAGACGACCTGAAGGGCAGCCTCAAACGGCTGCTCCGCCGGGGCGCGTGGCGCCCGGTCAGCCGGCTCACGGGCATCGTCGTCTGGACCGGGGGTATGCTCGGAGTCCTGCTGCTCGGGATGTGGATCACCACCCCGTGGCGGCGCGGGCGGCTGGCCTGGCGGAACCGGATCGTTCGTCGGTGGGCCCGCGGCATGGCGTGGATCGTCAACATGCGGGTGAGGGTCTCCGGCACCCCGCCCCGGCCGCCGTTCTTCCTGGTCACCAATCACGTCAGCTACGTCGACATCGTCCTGCTGTTCGGCCACGTCGACACCGTGTTCGTCGCCAAACGGCAGCTCCAGGCCTGGCCGGTGGTCGGCTACCTGACCCGCCTGGTGGGCACCATTTTCATCGATCGCGAGCGCCGCCGCGACGCCAAGCGGGTGCTCGACGCCATCGACCAGCGGATCGGCGAGGGCGATGGCATCGTCGTGTTTCCCGAGGGCACCAGTTCGGACGGCGCCGACGTCTACCCGTTGAAGAGCGCGCTGTTCGAATGGGCCGCGCAGCGGGACCATCCGGTCCACGTCGCCACCATTCACTACGCCACCGACCCGGGTCATCCGCCGGCCCGCGACGCGATCTGCTGGTGGGGCTCGATGACCTTCGTGCCCCACGTGCTCGAACTCTGCCGCCTGCCCGGCTTCCAGGCCACCCTGCACTTT
>JAEUJH010000567.1 GCA_016794825.1 Gemmatimonadota bacterium | reverse complement strand
CGGCGGCGGAGGTGCGGAGCGTCTTCGATCGCGCCCGCCTCGACGCCACGATCCGCGAGGGCCACGTCCGGTTGTCGCTGGCCCTGTTCAACACCACCGACGACGTCGACCGGGCCCTCGAGGTGACGCGGCGACTGGTCTGAGTTCCCGCTCGGCGCGATCGAGCGTCGACGGAGGCGGGTTCAGCGACCGCCGCTCCCGGGCAGGTTTCCCGTCACCGGGGCCGCCGGCTCCTCGAGCAACCGCCGCACCGCCGGCTCAAACGAGGCCATCGCCAGCGGCCCCATGGCCCGGTGGCGGATGCGCCCCTGCCGATCGAGCAGGAAGCTGGTCGGATACCCCGCCACTCCTCCGAACGCCATCTGTTCCCGAGCCCCCACGATCGCCACCGGGTAGGTTATCCCGCGCTCGGCCAGGAAGGCCCGGACCCGCTCGGCGGGATCGGTGTCGACCGACAGGCCGAGCACCACGAGTCCCCGATCGCGATGGCGCTGGTGCATGGCCTCGAGCAGTGGCATCTCCACCCGGCAGGGTGGACACCAGGTCGCCCAGAAGTTGACCAGCACGACCCGCCCGGCCAGGCTGTCCGCCTCGATCAGCCCCCCGTCGAGCGTGGTGACGGCATAGGTCGGACGACTGCGATCGCCGGTCTCGAACCCGACCAGCGCGGCCAGGTGCGGCCCCACTCGAACCAGGATGAAGACCCAGAGGGCCAGCAACACCAGGTTCGAGAGGGACAGCCACCGCCGCCAGCGCGGCCGACCGGGATCGGGACTCGTCATCGGCGGAAACATATCCGGGTTGCCGGTGGCGCCCTCCGGCCCCAACTTCCGTCCGTCCAACGTCCCAAACCCCAGTCCGGACTCCCCGATGCGCTCGATTGCCATCCTGCTCGCCCTCGCGGCGGCCGCCGCTCCGCTGGCGCCCGTGGCCACCGCTCAGACTCCCGCCCCGCCGACCGTGATCCGCGCGGCCCGCATGCTCGACGTGGTCGCGGGCCGGATGGTGGCCAACGCCACGGTCGTCGTCGAGAACGGGCGGATCAGCGCGGTCAACCCGGCCACGATGCCGCGGAACGCGAAGGTCGTCGACCTGGGCGACGTGACGCTGCTGCCCGGGTTCATCGACCTCCACACCCACCTCTCGAGCGAAATCTCCGCCGGCGCCTTTACCCGCGCGGTCACCAACACCCTGGCCGACGAAGCGCTCGGCGCGGCCGCCAACGGGATCAAGACCGTGATGGCCGGCTTCACCACGGTCCGCGACTTCGGCGGCGACGCCACCGTGGCCCTCGGCCACGCGGTCGAACGCGGCACCCTGGTGGGACCGCGGGTCGTCCCGGCCCGGGAGTCGATCGGCATCACCGGCGGCCACTGCGACGTGACCGGCTTCGCGCCCGGCGTTCGTGAGCAGCTGCCCGAGGACGGCATCGGCGACGGACCCTGGTCGGTCGTCCGCGCGGTGCGGTATCAGATCAAGCACGGGGCCCAGGTCATCAAGATCTGCGCGACCGCCGGCGTCCTCTCCCTCGAGGGCCCGGTCGGCGCCCAGCAGCTGGCCGACGAGGAACTGCAGGCCATCGTGGCCGAGGCGTCGCGCCACGGCGTCCGGGTCGCCGCGCACGCCCACGGCAACGCCGGCATCAAGGCGGCGGTGAGGGCGGGCGTCACCACCATCGAGCACGGCTCCGAACTCGACGACGAGGCCATCGCGCTCATGAAGCAGCGCGGCACCTACCTCGTCCCGACCACCTACCTGGTCGACCGGATCAACCTGGCCGTCCTTCCGCCGCTGGTCCGGTCCAAAGCGGAGCAGATCCTGCCGATTGCCCGCGAAAGCCTCCGCAAGGCGATCGCGGCCGGCGTCAAAGTCGCGTTCGGCACCGACGCGGGGGTCTATCCCCACGGCGAGAACGCCCGGGAGTTCGCGCTCTACGTCAAGTTCGGCATGACGCCGCTGGCCGCCCTTCGGGCGGGCACCGTCGTCGCGACGGAGGCGCTGGGCCGGACGGATCGCGGCGCGATCGAGGCGGGCAAGCTGGCCGACCTGGTGGCGGTCCCCGGCGACCCGCTCCAGGACATCACGGCCACCGAGCGGCCGTCATGGGTGATGCTGGGCGGCCGGGTGGTGAAGGGGGCCGAACCTCGCTAGAGGATCGGCTTTTCGACCAGGTCGCGGATGGTCTGCTTGATGCCGTCGGACAGGTGGTCGCCGTAGTGGAGCAGGAAGACCCCCCGCGAGCGGCGCGCGAGGATGAACCCAAGGAAGGGCATGTCGGCCTTGGCGGCGTTGCACGACTTGCACGCCAGGACCAGGTTGTCCGACCGGTCGTAGGCGATCTTGCCCTTCCGGGGCTGGACGTGGTCGAGGGTGATCTCGTCCGGAGCAAAGCTGAGTCCGCAGTAGGCGCAGACCGGGCCATGAATGGCCATCAGGGAGTCGCGGAACCCCTGATACGACTTGCTGCCGGTTCGGCGGAGAGTTTCGGAACTGCGGGCCGCGGCGGGGGAGGGTGTTCCCCGGCGGCGGCGATTCGGTTTCGGCACGGTTGAGAAAGGTAACAGGACAGGCGACCGGGCATTAGGGACCGGCCCCTTCCGGGCGTTCCCGCATCGCGGCACCCCGGGTTATTTTCCCCCTCCGTCCGCCGCCTCTTCAATCTCATTCAGTCACCCACAGGAGCGCGCTTGTCGGTCTCAGCCGCGTCCCGTTCCGCCACGCCCGGTTCCGCCTGGTCTGACCCCGCGGTCTGGACCGCGATCAACACCATCCGCACCCTCTCGATGGACGCCGTCGAGAAGGCCCAGTCCGGACACCCCGGCACCCCGATGGCCCTGGCCCCCGTGGCCTACGTCCTCTGGACCCGGCACCTCCGCCACGCCCCCGCGCGGCCCGAGTGGAGCGATCGCGACCGGTTCGTGCTGTCCTGCGGCCACGCGTCGATGCTGCTGTACTCGCTCCTCCATCTGACCGGCTACGAAGTCTCCCTCGCCGACATCCGCGATTTCCGCCAATGGGGCTCGGCCACGCCCGGCCACCCGGAACGCGGCCACACGCCCGGGGTCGAGACCACCACCGGGCCCTTGGGCCAGGGCGTCGGCAACGCGGTCGGAATGGCGATGGCGGAGCGATATCTGGCCAGCCGCTTCAACCGGCCGGGTCACGACATCGTCGACCACCGGACCTGGGCCCTGGTGAGCGACGGCGACCTGATGGAGGGCGTCGCGAGCGAGGCCGCGTCGCTGGCGGGACACCTCCGGCTCGGCAAGCTCACGCTCATCTACGACGACAACAAGATCACCATCGACGGGACGACCGGCCTGTCGTTCTCCGAGAACGTCGGCGCCCGGTTCGAGGCCTACGGCTGGCACGTCCTCCGGGTCGACGACGGCAACGATCTCGAAGCCATCGACCGCGCCCTGACGGCCGCCACCGCCGAAACCGAGCGGCCGACCCTGATCGTCCTTCGCACCATCATCGGCGACCCGGCCCCGACCAAGCGCAACACCCCGGAAGCGCACGGCGCCCCGCTCGGCAAGGACGAAATCGAGAAGACCAAGGCCATTCTGGACTGGCCCCGGGAGCCGTTCCACGTCCCCGATGCGGCCCGCACCCACATGGCTTCGGTTCGCGATCGGGGCAATCGGCTGGTGGAAACCTGGGACGCCGCGCTCGCCTCGTATCGCGCCGCGCACCCGGCCCGGGCCGACGAGATGACCCGGTGGCTCGACGGCACGCTGGCCGTCGACTGGGACGCCGTCCTCCCGGCCTTCAAGCCGACCGACTCCCTGGCCACCCGCCAGGCCTCGGGCACCACGCTCAACGCCCTGGCTCCCGTGGTGCCGAATCTGGTCGGCGGCTCGGCCGACCTGGCCGGCAGCACCGGCACCGCCATCAAGGGCGCCACCGTGTTCAGCGCCGCCGGACCGGGCCAGACGGTGGCCTGGGGCATCCGGGAACACGGAATGGGTGCCGCCATGAACGGGATGGCCGCCCACGGCGGGATCCGGCCGTTCGGCAGCACCTTCCTCGTGTTTGCCGACTACGTGAAGCCGTCGATCCGCCTCGCGGCGCTGATGCACCTGCCGGTGATCTACGTCTTCACCCACGACTCGATCGGCGTCGGCGAGGACGGACCCACCCACCAGCCGATCGAACAGATCGCCATGCTCCGCGGAATCCCGAACCTGGCGGTGATCCGCCCCGGGAGCCCCGCCGAGACGGCCGCCGCGTGGCGCGCGGCACTCGAGCGGCATGACGGCCCCACCGCCCTGATCCTGTCCCGTCAGAAGCTCCCCGCCATCGATCACGCCGCGGCTCCGGCCGACGGCGTCCGCCGGGGCGGCTACGTCGTGTTCGAACCGACCACCCGTCCCGAGGCAATCATCCTCGCCAACGGCTCCGAACTCGGCCTCGGCATCGCTGCCGCGCGGACCCTGACGGACGGAGGCCTGCCGACTCGGGTGGTGTCGCTGGCGTCGTGGGAGCTGTTCCGGGGCCAGTCCGCGGCGTACCAGGATCAGGTCCTCCCGGCCGCCATCCGGGCCCGGGTCTCGGTCGAGGCCGCCTCGACGTTCGGCTGGCTGGCCTGGGTCACCGAACGGGGCGAAGCGATCGGGATCGACCACTTCGGCGCCTCCGCCCCCGGCGATCGGCTGTTCCAGGAGTTCGGCTTTACCGTCGACCGGGTCGTCGCCGCGGTCCGGCGGGCTCACCAACGGAGCGTCTGAGATGACCAATCCCCTCGTCCGACTCGGCCGCCTCGGTCAAAGCCCGTGGTACGACTTCATTACCCGCGACCTGATCGCGTCCGGCACCCTGGCGCGCCTGATCGCCGAGGACGGCCTGCTCGGGATGACGTCGAACCCGACCATCTTCGAAAAAGCCATCGCGGGCAGCGCCGACTACGACGCCGACATCCGCCGGCTGACCGCCGGGGGACTCGAGCCGGCCCAGGTGTTCGAGGCGCTGGCCGTCACTGACGTCCAGGCCGCCTGCGACGCGTTCCTCCCGGTCTATCGGGCCAGTGGCGGCCGCGACGGACTGGTCTCGCTCGAAGTCTCGCCCACCCTGGCGGACGACGCGGCCGGAACGGTGGTCGAGGCCCGCCGGCTCTGGGCCTCGCTCGGCCGCCCCAACGCGATGATCAAGATTCCCGGCACCGCGGCCTGCCTCCCCGCCATCACCGAGTGCATCGCCGCGGGCCTCAACGTCAACGTCACCCTGCTGTTCTCCGTCGATCGGTATCGCCAGGTCATCGAGGCCTATTGCGCCGGCCTCGAGCGCCGCGCGGCCGCCGGCCTCCCGCTCGCGGGCATCGCGTCGGTGGCGAGCTTCTTCGTGAGCCGGGTCGACACCCGGATCGATCCGATGCTCGAGGGCCGCGGGGCCGCCGACCTCCGCGGCACGGTAGCCATCGCCAACGCGGCGCTCGCGTATCGGGCGTTCCAGGAGTCGCTCGCCACGCCCCGGTGGTCCACCCTGGCCGCTCGCGGCGCCGAACGCCAGCGGCCGCTCTGGGCCTCGACCAGCACCAAGGATCCCAAGTACCCCGACGTCTACTACGTCGAAGCCCTCGTCGCCTCGGACACGGTCAACACCCTGCCGCCCGACACCTACGCGGCCTACCGCGACCACGGCTCGCCCGAAATCCGGATCGAGGCCGCCATCGCCTCGGCAGCCGGCCGGATCGCGGCGCTGGAGCGGGCCGGGATCAGCCTGGCCGAGGTTACCGATTTCCTCGAGACGGATGGCGTGGCCAAGTTCGCCGCCTCGTATCGGTCGCTGCTGGGCGGGATCGAATCGAAGATGGGATCGCTCGCCGGGCGCTGACCCGCCGCCCCCGACGCGCCGAGGGCCGTCCGCGACTCGCTCGCGGACGGCCTCGTGTCTTGGTACCGGTTGGTCGCCGCTACCGAATGGAGTATGGCCCGGGAGCGGCTGCCGTGGTGTCGGCTCGAACCGTCGCGGTGTCGACCGGCTGGCCCTTCTTGGGCTTCTTTTCCTTGGGGCGCCGGGGCGGCGGCGGGCGGGTCCACAGCGCAATGGCGCCACAGCGCGACGACGCGCCCTCGAGTTCCGGCGGCGTCTCCGCCGGTCCGGAGTAGACCTCGATCCCCTCGATCTGGGTCACCGGCGTCAGCCACAACGCCGCCGGGTCGGTCGGAATGCCGTCCATGAAGTACCCGGGGCCGCAGCCGCGCGGCGCCCGGACCATCCGGACCGCGCACACCAGCGAGCCCCGGCACTCGATCCGGAGCCCGGGCACGCTCCGCAACGCGTCGGCGATGGTGGCGGCGCGCCGGTCCTCGAGGTGCTGGCGGGTGATGTACCGCCCCCGCCCCTCCGACTTCCGCCGGAGCCAGTCGGCCGGACCATGATTGGCCCGCTCCTCCACCGTCAGCTCCGGCAGCTTGACCGCTTCTTCCAACGCCTCGAACTCGATCTCGAGGGTCTCCCGCTCCTTCAGCATCAGCGGCGAACTCAGGGTCGTGAACCCGATCGCCGCGGCCTGGATCACGTACTGGCCCGGGTCGAGATCGCCGAAGGCGAACATTCCCTTGGAGTCGGTGGTGACGGAGAAGGTGGTTCCGACGAGGCTGATCCGGGCGCCTTCGATCGGCCGCCGCGGCTGACCCGTCACGATGATGCCCCGAATCCCGGCCGACCTGGCCTGCGCCGCCGCCGGTTCGACCGCGGGCGGAAAACTCGCCCCGATCGCCAGCGCCGTCATCGCCCACTTCAGGTTACGGATCATGGCGCTTCCCTCGTCTGGTCCAGATGGCGATCGCGCCCCCGCACCGGGCGGTCTCGGTGTTGAGTTCCGGCGGCGTTTCGGAGGGGCCTCGATAGACTTCGATTCCCTCGATCGCCGTGGGCGGCGTGTTGTCGAGCACCGTAATGTGGGTCTGCTGATCGTCGACGAAGATCGCCGGCGGGCAGCCGCGGGTGTCGTGATTGAGCCGAAGCTGGCAGACGAACCCCCGACAGTCACTCCGAACACCCGGCAGGAACCGGATCATGTCCATGATCTTGAGCGGGTTCCGCTTCTCGATGTCGTCGCGGGTAATGAACCGGCCGTGGCCGTGCGCCATTCGCCGCTCGAACGTGGTGAGCACCCGGATCAGCTGCGGCTCGGGCTCGCCCTCGACGAAGATGGTCGGCAACAGCTGCCCCAAGGAATCGGTCCGGAACTCGACGTCCTTCCGCTCCCCGGCGTTGACGGTGATCAATGCCGAGAGTGGCGACATGCCGAGCAGGTTCGCCTCGACCCGGTAGGAGCCGGGCTTGAGATCGGCAAACAGGAACCGCCCCACCGAATCGGTCGCCTGCGTCTTGCGAAGATTGAGGATCTGGACCCGCGCCCCGGCCACCGGGTCGCCATCCGCGGAAACTACTCGGCCCGAGATGGCGGCGGTCTTCGACTGCCCGGTGGCGGTATCCGGTAACCCAAAGGAGAACGAAACCAGCGCCGTCGCGGCGGCGACCGACCGGAAGTACATGGACCCCTCCAAGAGGGGGGCTAGAGAGGCGCCGGGCGGATTCGAACCGCCGAATGGAGGTTTTGCAGACCTCTGCCTTACCACTTGGCTACGGCGCCGGGGCCGGGGAAACTGCCACCGGCACCGGGCGTGCCGCAAGGGAGACGACAGAGGGCTCCGTTTACCCTACGCCGCCCGTGGTCCCGTCCGTTTCGAAGGTTGCAGGATGGAACCTCAGCCCCGCCCGGTCACATGCTCGGCCCCAGCAGGACCGCGTTCGCGAACAGCGGCAGGAGCCCCCGCCAGAGGTCGCGGAAATTGGGATCGCCCGCAAAGGCGATGACCCGGCCCCGGCCCGCCCGCTCGGTCCACAGGAAGGGCGATTCGGCCAGCCGGGCCGGGACTTCCGGCCAGAGGTAGCCCGCCAGCCGGAGCCGCGCCGCCGGCGCGTACCGGACCACGGCTTCGCCCGCGGCCAGGTTCTTCGGCACGGTCAGGATCGTGGCGCCGTTGGCCATGACCGGGAGGTCCGTCCCCCGGATCCCGGCCAACAGGGGCGAGAGGGTGTCGAAGGTGGCGCGGACGATCGCACCCGGCACGCTGGCCGGAAGCGGCGCGCCGCCGGTGCTGTCGGCCCGGGCGCTGTCCACCCGAACCCGGATCCGGGCCAGGCCGAGTCGTTCCTGCGCCAGCCACGCGGTGGCGCCCTCGAGCGTGATCAGCGTCCCCCCGGCCCGAACCCAACTGGCCAGCCGCTCCCGGCCGGCATCGCCCAGCACCCGGTCGAGGCCGGCCCCTCCGACACTCGGAATGACGAGCACGTCGAGCTGATCGAGGGCGCCCGCCAGGATCCCGCCGGCGTCGATCGGGGTGGCCGGGTAGCCGATCCGCTGCTCGAACGCGAACCACGCGAAGCCGAACGAATTGCCTCCGACCGGAGCGCCGCCGAGCAACCCGACCCGCGGCGCCTCGAGGAAGCGAACACTGTTGCTGCCCAGATCGGTACCGGCATCCACGGCGGCGGTGGCGAGCGGGGTGACGCGCGCGCCACTTTCCGTGGCCGCCTGACTGACCCGCTCGTGGACGTCGGGCCCGTTGGCCGACACCCGGACCAGGAAGGCGCCCCGCGGAAACGCCGCGGCGCCGATGGCGAACGCGCGCGGCGCGAACCAGACCTTGACCCCGCCGGCCAGGAGCCGGGCCAGCATCCGAACGCTCGCCTCGGACCCGGGCTCGAAGGCGTAGCTGGCCGCGGCCCGCGCCACCGACGACGGCGGCGACGTGATCCACGACACCGCCTCGGCCGGAGCCGGCAGCGCGCCCACGGTCCAGGCGCGGACCCGATGGGTGTAGGGGAGCGACCAGGCCGTCACGTCGTAGAACCGATCGGCTTGCCCGGTCCGGCGGCTCTCCAGTTCCTGCCGAATGAAGGCCGAGTCGAGTTCGGCATCGGGCTCGAGCAGCGACTTGGCGAGCCGGCCCTGCGGTTGCGCCAGGTCGACCAGATAGCTGCCGGCCGGCAGCCGGGTCGGCTTGGCCGCGGCCTCGCCGTACCCCGTGGCGGGCACGGTGACGTCTGCGGTCAGTCGCTGAACCCGGATCCCGTTGCCCGCCAACCGCTGCACCAGGGTGTCGGCCCGGCCGTCGGCATCGCGTTCCAGCACCACCGCGCGGAACGGAAGCCGGGCCGCCTCCGTCACCGCCGTTTCCCGGAACATCTGGTAGTCGCGCACCCGTTCCCGGGCTCGGCGAGCCGCGGTGGTCACGGTGGCCCAGGCGGCGGTGTAGTGGTGCCAGGCCGCTTCGCGCAGCGTCAGCACCGTTCCGTCGCGGCGGGCAATCGCGCCGCCCGCGCTCGAGGCCTGCTCGTACGTCATCCCGACGGCTCCGGTCAGGATCGGCCACGACACGCCGTATCCCGGATAGAACTCGTCGTACCCCTCGCGCCGGAAGTACGGCCAGCCGCGGGCATCGAACGCCGCGGCGTTGCTCGCGGCGAAGACGTCCCACCATTTCAGGATCGAGGCGTGGACGTTCTTGTTGATCGGCTCCATCGGGGGCGCGAAGAAATAGCTGGCCTCGGGCCCCTGTTCGTGGAGATCGACGGCCACGTGCGGCCACCACCGCAGGAAGGTCGCGGTCCGGCCCCGGGTTTCGGGATGCGAGTTGAGGAACCAGTCGCGGTTGAGATCGAAGTAGTAGTGGCTGGTCCGCGCGCCCGGCCAGGTGCCCGACTGGATCATGGCCTGCGGCAGCGAGGGCGCGCCCCACGACGGTCGCATCCGCATCACGTCCTGCACGTGACGCTCGTGACCGTCTGGGTTCTGAACCGGATCGATCAGCACCACGGTGCTGTCGAGCACCATGGCCGTCTCGGCGTCGCGACCGGCCGCGAGCTGGTACAGCAGCGCGATCGCCGCCTCGACGCCGGAGGCCTCGCCGCCGTGGACCGAATGCCCGAGCCAGACGATGGCCGGGAGTCGTCGTGCCGCGGCCTCGACCTCGGCGGCCGGAGCGCTCCGCGGATCGGCCACCAGCCCGGCGTCCCGGCGAATCGCCTCGAGTCGGGCCCGATTGGCCTCGCTGGTCACGATCGCCAGCATCACTTCCCGCCCCTCGAACGTCATCGCCACGGTGTCGAGCGTCACCCGCCGACTGGTCGCGGCCAGCCGCTCGAGGTAGCGCATCAACAGGTGGTGCGGGGTGAACCGGTCGCCGACCTGGTAGCCGAGGACGGTGTGGGGCGGCGGCACGGCGGGGTCGAAGTTGCCGCCGGCGTTATAGGCGTGCTGCGCGGCCAACGGTCCGGGCAGCAGCGCCAGACCGAGCAGGAGAGGGAGCTTGTTCACGGCGGCCCTACTGACTGACGATCCGGAAACCGTCGACGAAGTAACGGGTGTCACCGAAGCAGCGGGTCGGGATCCCGACGTGCTCGGTGTAGTGGAGGGCGACGGGCTTGCCCATCGCTTCGTTGAGTTGCTTGGCCACGGCCTCGTCCCGGACGGTGAAGTTCCAGATCGTCGGGGCGGCGGCGCCCGGGGTCAGATTGAGTTCGCCTTCCCACGTCTTACAGACCCAGCCCTTGTGGGAGAGCTTGTACATGATCCCCGAGCGATCGCCTTCGGAGTAGGCCCAGTTGAGCGCCACCGCGGTGTAGATCGAAAACAGCAGCACCGGCACCACCAGCACCGTGGCGAGGATGAGCTTCCAGTTCCAACGGCGGCGCGGAGCCGGCGGCGGCGAGGCGGCGGGCGCGGCGGATTCGGTGGGTTCGGTCATGGAGTGAAGCTACGGACCGCGACCTCAGCGGTCCAGCCGTCCGTTGGTGTTGAACACGAACCCCTTCCCGAACGCGAGCCGCCAGGCGCCCTTGGCCAGCCCGTCGCCGTCGATGTACGCCAGGTCGAACCGCGCGGGCGACAGGTCACTCGCCACGGTCAGGCCGAACCGAACCCCCACCCCGACCGAGTACCCCGTCCGCCGCCGGCTCCCGGAGTACCAGGCCCCGCCGTAGTCCGCAAAGGCCGCCAGGCCGAGTCCGGCGGTGTTCAGGAAATCGTTGGTGACGGTGTACCGGTATTCGGTAGTGAGGAGAAAGGCGTTGGTCCCGGTAAAGGCGTGCTGCCGGAACCCGCGGATGCCAAGCGACTGCCCCAGATCGAACTCGGCGCCGGGCATCGGGTTCTTCTGCCACCCCCGGGCCCCATGGAACACCGCCATGTGCCGCGGCCGGGGCTTGAGTACCACCGTGGCCCCGACGTGCACCGACCCGGAGTCGACCGCCAGCCCGTCGACCAGCCGCCCGAGCGCCGAGGCGTTGATCCGGGCAAACCCGCCCCGCCACCCGAGCCCGCTCTGCAGCGTGACGCCCGGGACGACCCCATCCTCGTCATACCCGAACGCCCTCGGCGTGAATCCGAGGCTGGCGTGGACGAAGGTGCTCAGGTCGACGTCTTCCTGGCGGCCAAACCCCTCGAAGTCGCTGCTGACGAGGAACCGGGCCGCCCGCCACTGGAGGTACCCGGTCACGGCGCCGGTCACCGTCCGTCCCACCGTGTCCGGGCGAGCGTAGTCCGCGTAGTCGTCCCGGCGGAGTTGGCCCTCGAACCCGGCCCGGAGGTATCCCGTGGCGCTCGAGGTCAGCCGCCAGCCCGAACCGACCTTGGTCATCCAGAACTGGCGCTGGAGCTCGTCGGGATTCTGGGTGTCGCCCTCGAAGAACCGAAGGACCCGTTGGCTCCGTTCCTCGCCGGAGAGGTACCAGCTGGCCGGCGAGGAGAACGAGTAGAACGGCTGCGACACCACGCCATAGAGCAGCCGGCCATCCGACACCTTGTCCCACAGGGCGCTGACGCCAACCTTGCCGCCGATCAGCCGGTTCCGCGAAAACTGGGTGGTGACCCCGTCCCGGTCCGGCGTCCTCCGATAGCGAACCCCGACGCGCGACGCCGTGCCGAGGAGATTGAGTTCGTTGAGCGCCACGGACCAGGTCGTGCTCTGGTCGGACCCGTCGATGGTGCCCTCGACCCGGGTGGTGAACGCGTCCTGCGTCTCGACCCGGAGCACCAGACCCGAATCGGAGCGAATCGAGTCGACGTTCACCCGCCGGAAGATCCGGAGCGCCCGGAGGTTCCGTTCGGTCTGGGCCGCCTTGGAGGAGTCAAACGACTCGCCCGGGCGGAGCAGGACCTCCCGCCGGACGACCCCAGGTCGCGTGGTGATGTGAAGCCCGTTGAACACCTTGGCGATGAAGCCGCGGTCCTGACCGGGGGGAAAGACGTCGTGGGTGGTGACTTGAACGGCCTTGAGCCGGAGCGAGTCGGTCGGATCCTGGCCGGCCGCGGAGTCCACCAGCACCCCGAGCGCCAGAACGGTAAGAAGCCCGCGCATCATGGAAGCCTGCCGGGGCCGCGCCTGATCAGGCGAGGCTCTCGAGCACCTTCCACAATTCGAGCGCGCTGAACTCGTGGAAACGGCGAAGGAGATCCTGCTCGGTCGGTTCGATGAAGATCCACCCAGTCGAACGCTGACCCGTCTCCGCCACGTAGTGGATCCGACCCTTTACCGGCATCGTATCGACTTTGGTTTCGAGATAGACCTTCCACGTGGTGCCGCCCCGGGCCAGGTCGCCCAGGTGATAGGCCCCCG
>JAEUJH010000561.1 GCA_016794825.1 Gemmatimonadota bacterium | reverse complement strand
GCTGTTCTTTCTCGACGAACCGACCACCGGGCTCGACCCCCAGTCGCGCCGCCAGCTCTGGGACCTGATCGAGGGGTTCAAGCAACAGGGGCGGACCGTGGTGCTCACCACCCACTACATGGACGAGGCCGAGCAGCTCTGCGACCGGGTGGCCATCGTCGACCACGGCCGGATCATCGCCTCGGGCACGCCCCGCCAGTTGATCGCGATGCTCGGCAGCGAGCACGTCATCGAGTTCGGCCTGGACGGCGAGGCCGTCGCCGACGCGAGCCTGGCGAGCCTCCCCGGCGTCACGGCGGTCCGCCGCCACGACGGCCGCCACCTCCTGGAGGCGGGTCAGATTCACCAGACCATTCCCGCGCTCCTGGCCATGCTGGAGCGGGAGCGGGCGGCGCTGACCGACCTGACGACCCACACGGCCACGCTCGAGGACGTCTTCGTCCACCTGACCGGAAGGCACCTCCGCGATGGCTGACGGGTGGCGCGACCGCGCGATCGTCCAGCTGACGCTGGCGCGCTACCGGGAGTTCTACCGGGAGCCCGAGGCGCTGTTCTGGACCTTCATCTTCCCGATCCTGACGGCGGCCGGACTGGCCCTGGCTTTCCGGAGCAAGCCGCCCGAGGTCCTCAAGGTCGGCGTGGTGACGGGCGCGGGCGCGGCCGAGATGGTGACGGCCCTGAAGGCGTCCGCCCAGCTCGACGTCCGGGCCATCGACGACACGGCCGCGGAGCGCGAACTCCGGACCGGGAAAGTGGCCCTCCTGGTGGTGCCTAACCATGGCGGCCCCGTCGAGTTCCGGTTCGACGACACCCGACCGGAGGGAGCCTCGGCCCGCCGGATGGTGGACGACGCGCTCCAGCGCGCCGCCGGCCGCCAGGACCCGGTGCCGGTGCGGGAGTCGCTGGTTCGGGAGCGGGGCTCCCGCTACATCGACTTCCTGATCCCCGGCCTGCTCGGGATGAACCTGATGGCCAGCAGCATGTGGGGCATCGGCTTCTCGGTGGTCGATCAGCGGCGCAAGAAACTCCTTAAGCGGTTCGTGGCCACCCCGATGTCCCGGACCGAGTACCTCGCGTCGTTCGTGCTCGCTCGGCTCACTCTGCTGATCCTCGAGGTGACCACGCTGGTCGGCGTCGGGGTCGGGCTCTTCGGGGTGCCCCTCCGGGGGTCGGTCGCGGCCGTCGGCCTGGTGTCGCTGATCGGCGCCATGTCGTTCGGCGGGCTCGGCCTCCTGATCGCGGCCCGGCCCAAGACGATCGAGGCGGCGTCGGGCATGATGAACCTGGCCATGCTGCCGATGTGGGTGTTTTCCGGGGTGTTCTTCTCGGTCGGCAACTTCCCCGACGCGATGCAGCCCTTCATCAGGGCCCTTCCGCTCACCGCCGTCAACGACGCCCTGCGGGCCACGATGCTGGAGGGAGCCACGCTTCCCCAGCTCGCGCCGGAGTTCCTGGTCCTGATCGTCTGGCTGGTCGTGTCGTTTACCGTGGCGCTCAAGATCTTCCGCTGGAAATAGCCGCGTCAGCGTTGGCTGACGCGGCCCGCGCCGATCGGGCCCTTACCCCGCCTCTCACCACCCCTTCACGAACCGCCCGCTATGGTGCCTCCAGCAAGGAGGCTTCATGACGCGCGCACGCTGGTGGTTCTCGACACTTCTGGCCGTGGCTGGATGTCAGGCGCCGGGCATGCCCATTCCGGTTCGGGGCTCGATCGACCCCCTGATCGGCGATTGGGCCGGGGAGTACGTCAGCCCGGAAACGGGCCGGAGCGGTTCGATCGTGTTCTCCCTGGCCGCCGGGCGCGATACCGCCTCCGGCGACGTGCTGATGATTCCGACCAATCCGGATTTCCCGCCGGCCGTCGCCCGATCGGACGATCCCCAGCAGCGGGCGCCACGGGTGCTGAAGATCAGCTTCGTCCGCTGCGAAGGAAACGAAGTCACCGGCTGGCTCGACCCCTATCCAGATCCCGACACCGGCGAAAAGACCTCCACGACCTTCGACGGCGTGATCAAGGGCGACAAGCTCGAGGGCCGGTTCGTCTCGTACCTGGAGCTGTCGGGCAAGCGGCGGACCGGAACCTGGGTCGTCCACCGGAAGAAATCGGCGGACTGAACCAGGGGAATCGGACGCCCAGGCACCGCGCCTCGGTCAGCTCCGCCGGACCGACACCCCGCCGTTGGTCGTCGTCACCCGAATCCTCGGACCACCGTCGCCCAGCGTGGTGGTGATGCGGCGGCTCAGTCGACCGCGGACCTGAACCGGGAAGTCGAAATCGAGGCCGCCGTTGACGGTGCCGGTTTCGAGGACCGCGGAGTACCGATCGGGAATCGCCAGTTCGATCCCGCCGTTGATCGTCTGGACGTCGAGCCCGGCGCCGTCCCAGCGGCGGCCCTCCAACCCGACGTCCACGCCGCCGTTGGTGGTCTGGGCCCGGACGTCACCACCCAGCCCGTTGAGCGACAGGCCGCCGTTGACGGTGGCCAGGTCGATCTCGCCCCGCACGTCGGCCACCTCGATGCCTCCGTTCTCGGCCCGCAGGTGCAGGTCCGAGTTCCGGGGAACGCGCAACTCGAAGCTGACCCACCACGACTCCCGATTCGACGTCCGGGGGCCCTCCACGCTGATTTCGGTTCCGTCGATCTTGAGTTCGACCGCCCGCCCGAGTTCCTCGGCGCGGGAGGCGGAGCGGGCCCGGGCGCTGACCTTGGTCCGGAGCTGGATTTCCGCCCGATCCCAACCGATGACCGAGACGCCGCCGTTCGGGTGGGCGTCGACCCGGATGACGCCGCCCGGGCGGATGGTTCGCTCCTCGACGGTGCAGTAGCGTTCGCCCCACCCGTCGTCGCGGTCTTCCCGGCAACTCATCGAACGACCCTGGGCGGCGGCTTGGCCGGC
>JAEUJH010000548.1 GCA_016794825.1 Gemmatimonadota bacterium | reverse complement strand
GAACGACAGGCCGGCGCCCGAACCGATCAGGATGTTCGGCGGGTCGCCGATCAGGGTGGCCGTGCCGCCGATGTTGGAGGCCATGACCATCGGCAGGAGGAGCGCCATGGGCCGGATCTTGAGCCGGCTGGCGAGTTCCAGCGCCATCGGGGTCGTGAAGATGACCGTGGTGACGTTGTCGGCCACGCTGGACAGGAGGCCGGTGAACCAGATCAGGAGCGCCACGATCAGGGTCGGTCGGCCTCCGGAGTACCGGAGCAGGCGGGCCACGGCCCAGGTGAACACCCCGGTGCTCTTGAGGACGGCCACCACGGCCATCATCGACGCCAGGAGGAGGATGACGTTCAGGTCGATGGCGCGCTGCGAGGCCTCGAACGAGATCAGGTGGTACGGGGTGAAGTAGGTGATGAGCCAGAGCAGGGCGACGGCCCCGAAGATGATCAGGACCCGGTGGGCCTGCTCGAGGGCCAGAAGGACGAACACGGCGGCGATGATGACGCCGACGATCAGCTGAGATATGGGGTCCCGAGTGGAGGCGAATCCCCCTTCGTTCGAGAACGACGCGGTGGCGGCCACCGCCAGCGAGTGCAGGTGCGCCGTTCCGCCAAGGAATGGAAACATCGGGTTCCGAATCTCGAGGATACGGTAGTCTGGCCGATTTCCGGCCGCTCGGCAAGCCGCGTCGGGTCCCAGGAGCCCCGACCTCCGACCGATATCGCGTCCCTGTCACACCCGTCGAGCAGATTGACGCCTTCCTCGTCTGGGTCACCAAATGTCGAATGTCGGAGCGCCGAGCGGAACGGCAGAACGCTCGTCGCGCCTGGCATGGTGGCCGGTCGGGGCGGCGGCAGCTGGCCTTCTGCTGGTCGCGCGCCGGCAGTTCCTGACGGGAGATCCCACCTACTACCTCGGCCTTGGGCAGGCCCTCGCTGCGGGTCGTGGGTACACGTTCATGGGCGAGCCCCACACGTTCTACCCACCCGGGCTCTCGCTGCTGCTCGCACCCTTCCTTCGGGTGTTTGGGGGTCGACCGTTGGTCGGGCAGGTCGTCATTGCCGCCTTTCTCCCGTTGGCGGTACTTGCGGCGATGGTGCTGGCTCGGCAGCGGGGTGCCCGGGTCAGCCAGTTCGTTGGCGTCGCCTGCGCGTTCAGCTACGCGCTGTTCAGTCAGGGAACCAGCGGCTTGCGAAGCGAGCTGCCCTTCCTGGTCGTCTCGATCACCCTCCTCGCGGTGCAAACGGGTCGGATTTCCGCCGCGCCGGTCAGGCTCGCCTTGCTTGCCGCCGCGGTCGCCATCGCGGCAGTGGCCTTGCGGACCATTGGCATTGCCCTGGCGCTGGCCGGGCTGATGGCCTGGGGCCATCGGCGGTTGGCGCGGCGCCCGTTCGACGCTGGGACCGACCTGACACTTCTGGCCGGGGGAGTTGCCGGTGTCGCTTGCTTCGCGGCCTGGGTGTGGTGGGGGGCTCGACACGGGTCGCCTGGTTACGCCGGCTACCTCTTGTTGGCCGACCCGCATCAGCCGGACCTGGGTGTCGCTAGTGCGGCCGATCTCGGTCTTCGGGTGCTGGGTAACGTTCTTCGGCGCCTGACCGGCGTCGCCGAAATGCTCACGAATCTCCCCTGGCTGGCGTCGATGTGGGCGTCGCCGCTGACGATTGGGTTGGCCGCGTCCCTCGCGGTAGGCGTTCGAGAGCAACTCCGGGCAGCGGTTCCGGTGGTTGGGTGGTACTTCCTCGGGTACGGAGCCATTCTCGCGCTCTGGCCATTCAGCGAGGGCGTTCGTTTCCTCGTCCCGATCTTCCCGGTTCTCCTGGTTCTCGGGTGGGACGGGGCCCGGGTCATCGGCGGCTGGTTGGTCGGGCCGGCTGCCGCGATGGCTCGGCGCGTGGCAACCCTCGTGGCGATGATCGCGTTTCCGCTCGCGATGGTCGAGGCGCGAATCGGCCCCGTTCCTTCCCGTCAGATGACCCTGCTCGCCGCTTCATGGATCGGGATCGCGGGGGCGCTCGTTCTTCCGGGGGCGTGGGACCGCCTTGCGGCAGGCGTCAGGAAGCGGGCTTGGAGCGTGTCGCTCGTCGCCATTCTCCTCTATGTCGCCGTTGGGCTGGCCCGGATTGTCCCGGCGGCGGCGGCCAACGTGGCCGGCGAAGTCCGGTCACCGAATCGGGAGATCGCGCCCGGGATCGACTGGCTGAGCCGCCAGGCCGCGAGTACCGACGTCGTCATGGCCGAATTCCCCTCGGCGGTTCACTTCTACACCGGCCTTCGGGCGGTCCCATTCCCGAAGACCGGCGTTGCCGAGAGCCTGGTCGTGCGGGTGATCTCGACCGGAGTGGACTTTCTGGTGGTGGGCGACCCGCCCCGGTTTCCGTACTACCGTCCGACCGAGGTCGAGCGCCTCGCCATTCTCCGTTCTCGTCTCGGCAGTCGGGTTCGCCAGGTCTATCGCTACGAGAAGGGCGCCGTCTACCGAATCGACTGAGGGCCGCGCCTCTCGTTCGAGTCGTCCCGTTGGCGCGATCGGTCGGGTTTTGACATGCCTATCGCCCAAGGCGACATTCCCACCCTTCAGCGGCGGCGGCTGCACGCCGATCGACGGCACCCTCGGGGCAGGTGGGCTCGCGCCCGCGGGCCAGATCGTTCCGAAGTACTCCGAACAATCGCCGTCGACCATTCCCTGAACCGTCGTTTGCTCGACCCGTCCCTTTCGGAGGCCTCATGCGTTCCGTTCTTGCGCTGGTGCTCGGAGCCACCCTGGCGAGCTCCGGCGTCGCCCAACCCCGCCCCTTTGGAACCCTCCGGGAGCAGGCGGCGATCCAGCAACGTTGGCTGGAGCAGCGCCTGACCACCGTGCTCCCGGCCCTGATGCGGAAGCACGGGGTCGACATGTGGGTCATTCCGATGCGGGAATACAACGAGGACCCCACCTTCTCGTCGCTGGTGTCGCCCACGACGTTTGCCGCCCGCCGGCGGACCATCTACGTCTTCTTCGACCGCGGCCCCGCCAAGGGGGTCGAACGCCTGGCTCTCGGCGGCAGCTCGCAGGGCGGACTCTACGAGGCGTTCCGGGCCACCAAGGCGGTGGCCGCCGCGGTCGGCGGCCGCCAGGCCGAGCTGTGGGGCGATCAGCAATGGCAGGTGCTCAAGGAAGTCATCGAACAAC
>JAEUJH010000545.1 GCA_016794825.1 Gemmatimonadota bacterium | reverse complement strand
GGAGGCCAGGTTGTTCGAGGCCCGCGCCACCAGCTGGGTGTCGCCCAGGGCCCGCCCGATGTCGAGCGCCTCGGCCCAGTAGCGCCCGGCGTCGGCCAGGCGGCCTCGCTCGAACATGATCGCGCCGAGGAGATTGAGGGTTCGCATCCGCCCGTCGTCGTCGGCCCGCGCCCGGAATTCGCCGAGGGCCGCGCCGGCCAGGTGCTCGCCGGCCGCGAGCTGCCCGAGCCTCGTGGCGGCGGTGGCAACGCCGAGCGTCAGGGCGGGTTCCCGCTGCCGCTCGGACACCGGGTAGCGCGCCAGCACGTCCTGGTAGCGCCCCTGAGCCAGGAGCGCCCGCAGGTCGCGGATCGGGTCGGCGTCGGACGGGAGCATCACGGTCCGGATCGGTCCTCAGTAGGCGATCGCGTAGCGGCTGAACGAGGTGAGTCGGGCCTCGAGTTCCCGAATCCCCTCGACCTTGACGGTGCCGATCTTGACGAACGGATCGCCGAGGTTTTCCTGGCGCCAGATCGAAAGCTTCCGTTCGGTTGCATCGTCGTCGGCGTCATCGTCGCCGTCGTCGTCGAGATCGCCGCCGGCCTCGTCGTACTTGAGCTTGAGCCGGGCCGGATCGGTAGAGCTGAACTTGAGCCCCGAGGGCGACAGCTCGACCATGAACTTGCCCGGCACCGCCCGCATCACGATCCGGACCGAGTCGTCGAGGCCGAACGGCGTGCCGTCGGGGCGCGCCAGCAGGGTGGCGTCCTCGAGCTTGAGTTCGGCGAACTTCTCGCCCTGCTGCCCGGAGGAGGTCCGGAAGTAGATCGCCGCCTCCGATTTCCGGTTCCGCTTGGCGTAGAAGGCCACCGAATCGGAGAAGAGGGCCGGCGCCGTCCCGGGGAGTTCGAGGACGACGAGATCGCCGAGGTTCTTCGAGGTTCCGGGCGGGTCCGGCTCGGCCGGAGATTGACCGCAGGCGGTCACCGCGGCCACCAGCGCCAGGGGCAACCATCGGGTTCGGATCGACATGGGCACGTCCAGGCTGGTCATTCGGTATCACCGTCGAGAATGCGTTGAAGGCGGGGCCGCGAAATGCCGAGTCGGCGGGCGGCCTCGCTCTTGTTGCCATCCACCCGGGCCAGCGTTTCGAGCGCGGCCGAGCGGATGATGGTGCCGAGCGGCGCCGGGAACGGGAGCGGCCCGGCGTCCTCCCGGATCGGCCGGGTCACCGACAGCTCGGTCAGCTCGAGCCGGCCCGGCGGCGAGAGCACCAGCGCCCGTTCGATCGCGTTGCGGAGTTCCCGGATGTTGCCCGGCCACGGGTGGGCCCTGAGGGCGTTGGTGACCTCCGGTCCGATGGCCGGCACCGGAAGGTCGTGCTGCGCCGCGAGCCGACTGGCAAAGGCCACGGCCAGATCGACGACGTCGTCGCCCCGTTCGCGCAGGGGCGGCAGCACCAGGTGAATCACGTTGAGCCGGTAGTAGAGATCCTCGCGGAACGTTCCGCTCGCCACCGCCTGGGCCAGGTCGACGTGGGTGGCGCCGATGACCCGGACGTCGAACCGGCGGCTGGCCTGGCCGCCGACGCGGCGGATTTCCCGCGACTCGAGCGCCCGGAGCAGCTTGGGCTGGAGATCGATCGGCAGGTGGCCGATCTCGTCGAGAAACACCGTCCCGCCGTCCGCCATCTCGAGCAGGCCCGGCTTGGCGCTGACGGCGCCGGTAAAGGCGCCCCGCTCGTGCCCGAACAACTCGCTTTCGAGCAGATTGGCCGGAATCGCGGCGCAGTTGATTTCGACGAAGGGCGCCCGCGACCGCGGGGAGTGGAGGTGAATGGCCCGGGCCAGCAGTTCCTTGCCGGTTCCGGTCTCGCCGCCGATCAGGACGGTCACGTCCTTGATGGCAGCCACTCGTCGGGCATGGGCCAGGGTGGCAAGAAGCGTGGCGCTCCGGCCCAGCATGGCGTCGAATCCGAGCGCGTCGCGCTCCGACGCCGCGAACCCCTCGGCGGCGATGGCGGCCGACCGCTCCCGCGCGATCCGTTCGAGCGACCGCCGGAAGAGGTCGAGGTCGCCGGGCAACGCGAAGTAATCGCGGGCGGCGCGGGCCAGCGCGCCGACCGCCAGGCGATGATCCGGCGCGGCCCCGACCACGAAGGTGGGCAGATGCTCGCCGGCCCGGGTTTGACTCAGCCAGTCGAGCGCCTCCGGTTCGTGGCCTCCGGCCAGCACCAGACACGCCGCGGCGGGGGGAAACGGCCCGGATTCGCTTCCCGGTCGTTCCCGCCCCGCCAGCCCGGCATCGCCGAGCAACCGCTGAACCGAGTCCGCGAAGCTGTCGGAGAGCTTCACGATCAGGACCTCTGGTTCAGCCATGCCCGTTCGCGTCAACGATCCTCGCGTCCATCACAGTCCTTGTCCTCGAACAGCCGGAACGAGTTCCGAATGTTGTCGGCCACCAGGCCGTAGAGCGGCTTGCCACGGAGCGCCTGGACCGGATTCACCAGCGCGCCCTGACGAACGAACCAGGTCTTGACGTCCACCATCAGGGTGAGGTCGGTCGGTCCGGTCAGCCCGACCTCGAGCGGTGGATCGAGCGACACTT
>JAEUJH010000480.1 GCA_016794825.1 Gemmatimonadota bacterium | reverse complement strand
CCGATGGCGAGACCCACGGTGAATTCCAGCATCAACGGAAGCGGAATGCTGAGGATCCGTTCGGGAAACGCCGGCTTGGCGGAGGCCGGGACCAGGAGCGCGGCAAAGAGCACCACGATCGCGCCCTTGACCGACCGCGGCACCGACACCATCGACCAGAACGGCGAGAGGATCATGAGCCCGGACAATCGGGCCGAGATCAGCACGAACGCCGGCCAGCTGCCGGGCGCGAACAGACCCATGGCCGCGGTTTCCATCAGCCCGCCACCGACGGGAGTGACTGGAGCGCCGCCACCAGGAACTCGGTGACCTTCCGGAGCATCCACGGCAGCACCATCACGAAGATGACGGCCATGGTCAGGAGCTTGGGCAGAAAGGTGAGCGTCTGTTCCTGGAGCTGGGTGACGGCCTGGATCAGGGTCACCAGCAGCCCCACGACCACCGCCGACACCAGCAGCGGCGCCGAGACCACCAGGGTCAGCATCACCGCCTTGCGGATCAACTCGGCCGCCAGCATCGCGCTCATGGGGTCACCGATTGAAGCTGGCCACGAGGTTCTGGCCGATCAGCGACCAGCCATCCGCGAGCACGAAGAGGAGGAGCTTGAACGGGAGCGAGATCATGACCGGCGGCACCATGAACATGCCGAGGCTCATGAGCGACGTCGCCACGATGAGGTCGACGACCACGAATGGGACGAAGATCACGAATCCCATCCAGAAGGCGGTCTGCAGTTCGCTCGTCACGAAGGCCGACACGATGGTGAGGGTCGGGATGTCGGCCTCGGACTGGGCGTTTTCCAGGCCGGTCATTTCGGTGAACGCCGTCAGGTCCTTCTCGCGCACGTTGGCGAGCATGAACCGACGGAACGGCTCGACCCCGCGGCGATAGGCCTCGGCCTGCTCGATCTGGCCGTCGAGATAGGGCTGGATCGCCACCTGATTCGCTTCCTGGAGCACCGGATGCATCACCACGCCGGTCAGCAGGACCGCGATGGCCACGAGGAGCTGGCCGGGCGGACTGCCCTGGGTTCCGATGGCGGAACGGAGGAAGTGGAGGACCACCAGGATCCGGGTAAAGCCCGTCATCAGGAGGACGACGGCCGGCAGGAGTGTCAGCGCGCCGAGGAAGACGACGAGGCCGACCGTACCGGTCAGCTTGAGCTGTTCGTTGCCCTGGCCGATCCGGACGTCGATGGCCGGAACCTCGGGAGCCTTGACCTTGATGTTGTCGGGGGTCCGGGTGGTGGCGGGCTGATTCCGCGGCGCGACGGTGCTCGGCGGCGAGATCCCGACCGCGCGACCCGTATCCGGCCGGGCCCGTGCCTGCGCGGCCAGCGGACCGGCGCCCAGGGACGCCACCAGGACGACCCCGAGGGTAAGGCGGGACAGGAGCCGCCGGAGTTCGCCATCGGTGCTCTTCGGCTCCACCGGAGCCGGGCTTCCGGCCGGCTCGCCGAGCGCCGCCAGGCGCTCCTCGCCCTTGAGCTCGGTCAGGAGATTGGGCCCCCGGTCCGAG
>JAEUJH010000462.1 GCA_016794825.1 Gemmatimonadota bacterium | reverse complement strand
GTCAGGGCGACCGGATCGCGGCGATGGGCCCGGACGGCACGCCGCTGTTCATGGCGGACGAAGCCGAACTCGAGCCTGAGGTGCGGCGTACCCTCCGGCTCACCGGCCTCGACGGCGCACTGCTCGGCTGGTCGATGTGGTACCTGGAGCCGATGCCCGGAGGCACTCGGGTCGGCTACGACGTCTACTCGCTGATGCAGGTGCCGCTCGGCGACGCGGGTGGTTCGCGAGAGGCGGCCGCGGAGCTGCAACGGCGCTACCAGATCATCAGTCAGCAGCGGTTCGACGCCGAACTCGAGGCGCTCAAGCGGCTGGTGGAAAGCACGGGCGCTCCGTGAGCAGGCCCGAGCGCACGGCGCCGCCCGACGGCGCCACCGAGATCATGGAACGCGCCGCCCGGGGCGAGGCTCCCGCCATCGAGCGGATGCCCGAGCCCGCCGTCCGGATCCAGCTCCCGATGCGGGACGGCGTCCGTCTCGACACGTCGGTCTGGCTCCCGAGCGGCGTCGAAGGTCCGGTGCCCGCGATCCTGCTCCGGACACCGTATCGCGAGGACGTGCTCGGGTGGGCCCGACTCGGCGTGCTCCGCTACTGCGACGCGGGCTATGCGCTGGTGTTCCAGATGATCCGGGGCATCGGCCGGTCCGAGGGCACCTTCAGCTTCAACGCCCCGCACGAGCGGACCGACGGATACGACACGGTCGAGTGGATCGCGAGCCAATCCTGGTGCGACGGCAACGTCGGGATGGATGGCGGGTCGTACCTCGGCATGACCCAGCTGGCCGCGGCGACGGAGCGTCCGCCCCATCTCCGGTGCATGATTCCCGCCGCGCCCTCGGTGGATTTCTTCCGCGAGATCCCCTACAGCGGCGGCGGGTTCACCCGGCAGCACACCCTGACCTGGACCCATCTCATCTCGGCCGAGTCGCTGGCCGAACTGTCGGGCGGATTCGGCGGCGCCCTGCCGCTTCTGGCCAACGCGGCGTGGTTCCGCCGCCTCTCGGCCCGGCCCACGCTCACCGCGGCCGACGACCTTCTCCGGGGCGACAAGCTGGCCCACTATCGCGACACGCTGGAACACCCGACCATCGATGCCTGGTGGCACGAGCGGATGCTCGGCCCGGCCGACTGGGCCCGAATCGAGATCCCGACGCTCCTCGTCAGCGGTAACTTTGATCTGTCGATCGGCGCGCTGACGGCGTGGAGCGGGCTCGAGGCGCACGGGCCGAGCGACGCGGAACGCCTGCTCCTGATCGGGCCGTGGGACCACAGCGGGACGTACGTCGGAGGGCGCCCGCGGTACGGCCCGCACGAACTCGCGGATTGGGACGCGGTGATTCCGGAGGCGATCCGCCTGGACTTCTTCGACCAGCACCTGCGGAACCGCGGCACCGGCCCCGATCTGGGCGGCCGGGTCAATGTCTATCTGACGGGCGGCGGCGGCTGGCGGAGCTTCGACGCGTTTCCGCCCAGGGAGGTGGCCGCGCACACCCTCTACCTCGCGAGTGACGGCCGCGCGAACAGCCGGCGGGGCGACGGCCGATTGCGCGAGGCTCCGGTCGAAACGGACCAGTCACCCGACCTCATCATCGACGATCCCGAGATCCCGTTCGTCGCGCCGATGACCCAGGCGGCCCAGCGACTCCTCGACCTCCGGGAGCGCGGCAACCACGCCGAGACGCTGTACTACACCACCGGCCCGCTCGCCGCCCCGCTCACCATCCTCGGCGAGGCCGAGGCGGTGCTCTTTACGGCAGCCGACTGCCCCGATGCCGACCTGGCAGTGTGGCTGGCCGAAGCGCGGCCGGACGGAAGCCTGGTACAGCTCGCGTTTGGGCACCTGAGGCTTCGGTATCGGGAGGGGTTCGATCGCGAGGTGCTGCTCGAGCCCGGCGCGGTGGTGGGGGCCCGCATCCGGTTCCACTACGTCGGCCACCGACTCGCGGCGGGTCATGCGCTGGTGCTCCTGGTGAGCGGGAACAACTATCCCTGGGTCGATCCAAACCCGCACACCGGCGAGCCGATTGCGACGGCAGTGGAGAGGCAGGTGGCGCGCCAGACCGTCTGCCACGGTCCGGAGTTTCCATCTCGCCTGGTGCTCCCGATCCTACTGGGTTCTCAGGCCTCGGTGGTGAGCTGTACCTTGGCCTGACGAGGCACCGGTCTTCGGATGACACCGCGAATCGGCGGTTCGTCTTGCAGCGGTGATCGAGACCGGATCGAGTTGGTATTCGAATCGTCCAAACGGTCCGAACCCGGCCGGACCGACCAACCGGCCGCGCACCTGCACAACGAAGCAGCCACGGGGGTTGAGCTTGGTGGGCCAGCCCGGCAACCGCGCCAGTCCGATCAAGCTCTCGTTGACCCAGG
>JAEUJH010000427.1 GCA_016794825.1 Gemmatimonadota bacterium | reverse complement strand
AGGGTCCGGGTGGTGGCCCAGACCACCCCGCGCGCGGCGTCGACCCGGACGCCCAGGACCGCGTCGAGGCGGGTCGGCGGCGCCTTGGGGAAGTCGACGACCCGTCCGTCAGGGCCGATCCGCGCGATGGTCCGCCGGTGGATGCTGGCGACGAACCAGGAGCGCGACCCCGGGTCGTAGTCCATGCCTTCGGGGAAGAACTCGGGGTCGGGGATGCCGGCCACCGAGTCGCTTCGGACCAGGGGAGCGATGTTCGAGGCGAGCTTGCGGGTCACCGCCTCCATGCCGGGCGCCGACCGGAACGGGGCGAACACCGGCCGGGCCGCGACGTCGAGACCGGCGCCGAGATCGGCGAGCAGGCCGAGCCACCGGACGGTACCCGCGGTATCGGCCAGGCGGGCGGACAGGTCGGCGGTGGCCACGAGGTAGGCGGGCTGGTTCGGCCAGGCCTGGTGGGCCGCGGCCACGAGGTCCCGCGCCCGCGCCAGATTGCCGGCTCGTTCCGCCGCCGCCGCTTCGCGGTACCGAGCCCGGGCCACCGCCGCCAGGGAGTCGGCCTGGGCCGCGCCGACCGCGAGCGGCGCCACGAGCAGACTCGCGAGGAGCAACGTCGAGGACTTCATCGCGACGCCGTGATGGCGACCCCGTCGGGACGGGCGCCGACCGAGAAGTACCGGAGCACGGCTCCGCTCTGGAGATCGACCTGAGCCACCTGGTTGGTACCCTGGAGCGCGAGGTAGGCCCGGCGTCCATCGCGGCTGACCACGCCACCCACCGGCTGGGTGCCAGCGCCGGTGAAGACGGCCGCCCGCCGGGTTCGAGTGGCCGCATCGAACACGTAGGCGCTGTCGGCCCGTGGGTTGGAGACGATCATCAGACCGCCCACCGGGGCCGCGTTGACCCGATAGGGCAGGCCCAGATCGGCGAGGGTGTCGATCGGCGCCCACGCCGCCACGTCGATGACGGTGACGGTTCCGAGCGCGTTGCTCCCCAGCCAGACCTGACGTCCATCCGGCGTCACCGCGACCCCCTCGGTCTGCTGCGAGACAACGAGGGTTCGCGTCGCCGTCATGGACTCGAGGTCGATTTCGGTGATCGAGCCGTCGAAGATGTTGGCGGTGTAGGCCCGCCTGGCGTCGGCGGGCACCGCCACCAGGTGGGAGCCCCGGGCGTTGGTCGGCGCCGTGCCGGTGACGACCCCGCGGGCCACGTCGACCTGGAGCAGGGCCTGACTGGTCTCGCTGGTGACCAGGAGCCGGCCGTTAGGCAGGAAGACCGCGCCGTGGGGCCGTCGATGCGGACTCAGGTCGATGGTCCGGACCACCGACCGGCTGGCGAGATCGATGACGGTGAGCGTCCCGCCGGGAACCTGAGCCCCGTAGTCGGTGGTCACCGCCCAGCGCCCGTCGGCCGAGACCGCGACTTCGTGCGGACCGGCGCCGGTCGGCAGCGTGGCCAGCGAAGCGCCCGATTCGACGTCGATGACGGTGACGGTGTTGTCGGCCTTGTTGGCGACGAGCAGTAGTTCCGGAGCCGCCGGCGCCAGCCCGAGGAGCGAGGCCAGGAAGAATCCGATCATGAACCGCCTCCGATCTGAATCCGGGCAATCCGCGACGGGATCCGCGCGGGTGACGCGCCGTAGGCGAGCCAGACGTCGCCGTTTCGGGGATCGACGACCAGGTGGCGCGTGAGCGAGCCCTGACTCGGAAGCGGCACCATCGCGAAGGTCCGGGTCCGCGGATCGAACCGGAAGGCGGCGTCGGCGGCGCTGGTACCGATCCACACCGCGCCGGAGCGCCGATCGAACCGGGCGATGTACGGCGTGGCTCCCGCCACCGGCAGGGGATACTCGGCAAAGGCGCCGGTGGCCGGATCGAAGCGAACCAGGGTGTTGGCCGAATACGCCGGAATCCAGAGCACTCCGCGATCGTCGATGTCGAACCGCCGCGGACCGCTCGCCGAGGTCGGCAGGACGTGGGCGCGCGACCGTCCGGTGCGAGGATCGAACTCCACGATTCGGTTGCCCTGGAGTTCGGACACCCAGACCCGACCGTCGGGACCGATCCGTTGCTCGTAGGGAATCGGACCTCCGGGGATGGTGGCCATCGTCGGGTGCGGCGTGAGGTCGTGGATCGAGACCTTGCCGCTGGCCGGGTCGATGACCCCGATCTGCTCCGGATCGCGGGTAAAGTGGCCGTTGAACCAGACCTTGCCGTCGCCCGCGACGGCGATGCTGTGCGGGTACATCCCGATGTCGAAGAACCGCCAGTCCTTCCGGGTCGGATCGTAGCGGCCGACCTTGCCCGGCGCGCCGAGGAGAACCCACCAGGCGCCGGCGCGGTCGAGCTCGACGGCGCGGGGGTTGGCCCGGGGCACCGGGATCTCGATCCGCTCGAACCGGGCCGACTCGGGATCGAGCCGGTACATCGCGTGGCTCATCATCCCCGTCACCAGGACCCCGCCGGCGCTGTCGATCGCGACGTCGTGGGGCAGGTCTGAGGCCACCGGGGTATCGAACTCGGTGACCGTGGCGGGGAGCACCGCCGGGGCGGGCGCCGCCGGGGTCGCCGGGCGCGCGACGCCCGCGGCGAGCCACTCCGGCACCGAGGGATCCTCGGCCCACGAGGAAATGACCGGGAAGTTCGACCGGGGTCCGGCGTACCCGAGCATCCGCGTCACCGCTTCGGTCCACCCGCTCGCCGGCCGGGGCGAGCCGTTCAGCAGCGCCCGGGAGTCGTCGAACTGATGGCAGCCGGTGCAGTCGAGCACGAACTTGCGACGGGTTTCGCCGTCCGGAAGTCGGGCCAGCCAGGCGGCGCTCGACAGGCGCCGCCGAGGTTCGCTCGCGCGCACCAGGGTCAGCGCGGGCGAGCCCACGGCGGCCGCCTCGGCGGCCCAGCGGCCGTCCAGGGTCATGGCGACGAGCGTCGCCCCGGCGCGATCGACCGGAATGGCGAATCGTCCCTGACGAGTGGTGACGGAGCGGGTAATTCCGCGGGCCGAGTCGCGAACCACGACCAGCACGGGCTGGTCGCCCGCGTCGGCGGGCATGGTGACGCGGCCGGACACGATCGGCGGCGGGGTGAGTGGATCCCCCGCCGCCAGGGCGAGCATCAATGCGAGTATGGAGGGCATGACTCCCCTACGCCCGGCCGAACTCAGGGTTTCGGGCTTTTCTGCCGGGCCAGGGACCGGTAGTACTCCTCCACCATTTCACGATATTGCGGTGGAACCCGCGCCGAGGCGCCGGCCGCGGGTCGCTGGCCGCCCTCGTCGCCGAACCGACGCCAGAGCGAGAACTCGAGCGCCTTGAGGCCCTCGATCAGATCGTTCTCGAGTTGATCGAGCCCGCGGGGGTCGCCGAAGGTCCGCTGGGTGTCGAGCTGCCGGAAACGGTCGAGCAGGCGATCGAGGTCCTCGGTGTCCTGCCCCAGCGTCCGGAGATCGGCCCGGAGCGACTCGGCCGCCTGGCGCCGGGCCCGGAACTCCCGGGAGAACTGCCGGGCCCCGTCGTTGTCGAACCGGCCGCCCGGCTGGTCGGTGGCGCCTCCCGGCGGAAGGCCTCCGGGCTGACCGTTAGGCATCCGTCCACCCTCGCGCCCCTGACCCTCCGCCTGGCCCCGCTCGCCCCGCTGCCCTTGGCCGGGTTGCTCGTTGGCCGAGGGACGCTGCCCCGGCTGGCCCTGGCCCGGTTGCTCCTGACCCGGGCGGACTTGGCCGGGTTGACCCTGGCCTGGTTGTCCCTGGCCGGGTTGGCCCTGACCCGGCTTGCCCTGGCCCGGCTGCTGGCCGGGGCGTTCGCCCGCGGCATTGCCGTCCGGTCGGGGCTGGTCGCCATCCTGACCGTCCCGACCCGACTCGGCCCGCCGCTGGGCGGCGCGGGCCCGTTCGTTGAGCGACTCGAGACCCCGAACCAGTTCGCGGGCCCGCTCGAGCGCCCGCTCCCGGGTGGCCTCGCCGGACTGCTCGATGGCGCCCGCGGCGTCACGGAGCCGTTCGGCGGCCTGCTCGAGATTCTCGCCGATGCCCTGCTCGAAGTTCCGGACGTACTCGGGCGACCCCCGCTGGAGCAACGACTTGGAGAAGGCCAGCTTGTCGCGCACCCGGTCGGCCCGGAGGCCCTCGGCCGCTTCGGCCAGCTTCCGGGCCGCGGCGGGCTGTTCCCGGGCCGCCTCGCGCGAGAGCCGCTCGGCGTCGGCCTCGAGCCGATCGACGTCCCGGGCGAGGGCGTCCTTGCGGGCGCCTAACGCCTGGAGCCGCTCGTTCCGCTGCCCCGGCTCGCTCGGCAGCGCGCCGGCCTGCTCGGCCGTTTCCCGCTGCCGGTCGCGCAGTTCCTCGGCCCGGGACTGGAGCTGGCGGATGGCCTCCTGCCGGCCTTCCGACCGGGCCCGCTCGAGCTGCTTGGTGGCGCTCCGGAGCCGCTCCAGCGCCGATCCACCCTGGGGCGAGCCGGACTCGGCGTTGGCCGAGGCCGCCCGCCGCATCTGCTCGGCCGCTTCCTTGAGCCGGCGAGCGGCGTCGGCCATGCCCTGGTCGTTCTTTTCGCGCGCCAGCCGCTCCAGCTGGCGGGCGGCCTCCTCGGTTTCCTGGGCCAGCTGCCGCTGACTCGAACCCCCGCCCCCGCCGCCTCCGCTCTGCCCCGACCGGTTCCGCATCGCGTCGGCCATCCGCTGGGCGCGTTCGTTCTCCTGCTGCTGCCGGCTGGCGAGCTGCCGAAGCCGCTCGAGCGTTTCGTCGAGCTTCCGTTCGGCCTGCTCTCCCCGTTCCCGCTGGACCGACTCGTACTGGTTCCGGAGCTTGTCGGTCTCCAGTTCGAACAGGTCGGCCAACTCCTCGGCGTCCTGCTGGCTCGCGCCACCACCGCCCCCGCCCTGCGGCTGCCCCCGCGACACCTGGACCTCGCGGTACGCGGCTTCCGCCCGCTGGAGATGCTGCAGCGCCTTCTGCGCCGGGGTGAGAGCTTCGCGCGGGCGCAACCGGCCCAGCCGCTCCTCGGCCTGCTGGAGGTCGACGGCGGCCGAGTCGAGCTCGCGCGCAATGGTCAGGAACGTCGAGTCGATGCTCGCGACCTGCCGTTGCCGCATCCGGGTGGTGAGACTGGCGACCTCTTCCCGAAGTCGACCCTCGCCGATGGCGAGGGTGGTGACGTTCTCGCGGAAAGCGCCCGACTGGGCGGTGCTGTCGCGGAGGACGTTGAAGGCGCCGACCACGATCTGCCGTTGCCGCTCCGACAGTCCCTCCGCCGACTCGCCCCCGCCACCGCCCCCGCCGCCCTGTTGCTCGGCCTCGCGGTAGGTCTTGTCGAACGGCCGGACCTCGAAGAAGTACATGTCGCTCTTGCCCGCCTGACCGGCGCCGTCGACGGCCTCGGCGTAATAGGAGACGAGGTCTCCCGGATTGAGCGACCATTCCTCCAGGAAGAACGTGTGCGCCGCCGACAGGTCCTTGAGGGCCCGGACGGCCGTGTCGGCCAGGGCAATGACCTGCTCGGTCCCGCCGTTGACCGTGACTCGGAGAGTGAGTTTGCGAACCCCGAAGTCGTCGCTCGACTCGATCTGGGCGGTGACTTCCTCGATGCTGGAGACCTTGGTGTCGCGCCCCGGGGCGGCGAACCGGACGGTCGGCGGTGCGTCCTCGAGGGCGTCGATGGCGTACTGCAGCCCGGTGACGCGCCGCCCGTCCTCGGTTTCGAGATCGACTCGGTAGAAGGCGTCGGCCGAGACCTTGAACCGGGCCGACCAGCCGCCGCCGGACGTCGGCGTCATGACGATCGGCGCCTGGCCTTCGACGACCAGGGTGGCCGACTTGGCCGATCGGGTGGTGACCGCGTCGAGGAGGACCGAACTGCCGGCCAGGACCGCCAGGTCGCCGGCCTCTTCGATCGTTTCCGGCGCCAGGCCCGCGTAGCTCGGGAACTGGATCGTGGCGGTGGTGCGCGCCACGGCCGGCAGATCCACCACCGAAAGGCGATAGACCGCCGACCGAACCCCTTCGGATTCGACGAAGTACTCGGTGGCCTGGGCCAGATCGAACAATCGGGAGGAGAATTTGCCGAGGGCGGAGTCGCGGGCCATGGGCAAGCGCTCCCACTCCGCGGTCGAATCGCTCCGGAACACGAGTTCGGCCGCCTCGCTCGAGAAGCCGTTCAGCTCGGCGGCGATGTCGATGCCGCCGCCCTTCGGCACCTCGGCGTTGCCCGGCTTCACGACCACGAGGAAACTCGGCGTCGTGGCCACGGGCCGCCACGGATTGACCAGGGTGGCCGCGGCATCGCGGAACCCGGCCGGCCCGAATACGGCGAGGGCGAGGGACCCGAGGGTGAGCGCGCCGACCAAGCCGCCCGCCCGACGTACCCGGTCTCGCTCGAGATGGCGCCCATCGTCGATCGCCGCGAGGCGGCGCCGGGCCACGTCGAAGACCCGGGCGGCCAGCCCGGGTGCCACGGTGGCGTCGCGTTCGGCACTGAGGGAACTGACCAGCGACTGCGCCAGCGACGGCTCCCGTTCCTCGACGTAGAGCGCCACCTGATCGAGGTCGGGCCGCCGACGCCACCACCGACCGAGGAGCCAGCCGGCCAGGGCCAGGACACCAAGGCCGAACACCCAGCGGGCCCCGACCACGAGGTCGGGCCGGGACTGGATGGCGGGCCACACCGCCGCCCAGACCACGAGCAACGCGGCGATCGTCACGGCCAGCGGAACGAGGGCCTCGAGGGCCAGCCGCAGCCGCCAACGCCTCCGGACCAGGTCGAGGGTCGCGTGAATCCCGTCTCGGTCCGTCATCGGGTCCCTCCAGCCATCGGGGTCCGCCGCTCCAACCGGGCGGCATAGACAGTCTCGGCGCCCAGCAGCAGGAGCGCAAGCGCCAGGAGCCAGCTCCACCAGGACTGCCGTCGCTCCTGCTCGACGGCCGTCAGCGGGGCGACGTTGGGCGCGGCGGTCGAATCCGCCGGTGCCTTGAGTTGGGCCAGGGCCTCCTGGGGCTCGGCCGCGGCCAGATCGGATTCCGCGGCGGCCGGATTGACCAGAAATCGGTCCAGGGGCGCGGCGGCCAGGTCCGACCGGACCAGGTAGTCGCCAGGGAAATCCAGGGTCAGGGTCCGACCGGCGCTGTCGGGGGGCAGCCGTCGATCCGGACCACCGGGGCCACTGATCGTTAGGGATGCGCCGTTGTCGGGAAGGGTTACCGCCTCACCCACGGCGTACCAGCGCTTCGGGTCCTGGATCATCCCGGCCGTCACCACCAGGCGTTGGAGCAGCGGGAGAAACACCGGCTGGAGCGGAAAGTCGCTCCACAGGGCGGAGCCGGTGGTGGCCACGAGGAAGATCCGGCCCGCCCCGAGGCGGCTCTCGACGATGGCCGGCCGCCCGTCGTCGAACCGGGCGATGACCCGGCCGGTCGAATCGGACGCGAGCTCGCGGTATCGGAAGAACCGCGCGGCCCCGAAATCCGAGGAGAGGGCTTCCTTGAACGGTTCAAATACGGGATGGTCGCCGTCGAGCTGGCCCAGCCGGCCACCCCGTTCCGCGGTCCGGTCGATGATCTTCCCGACCGTGGCCGGGAGCCAGGGTGCGGTCGGCCCGGTGCCGCGCGGCCCGGCGATCAGCACCAGGCCGCCGCCGCCGGCCACGAACGTCTCGAACGGAGCGAGGCCCCGCGGGCCGAGGCCGCCCAGGTCGGCCACCACCGCGACCCGAACCTTGGCAAGGTCCGCCGCGGTCGGCGCCGGGCCCCGACGGGTGGTGATGGCGAGCGCCGGCGCGCGGCTGATCCCGAGGGCCTGCTCGAGGTATACCGACTCTTCCGCCCCGCCGCCGGCCGGCAATTGCAGCAGGACCGGAACGCCGGCCGCGCTGGCGAGCGAGAACCGGAGGGTATCGTCGGCGGCCAGGGCATCGGCGTCGAGGGCCACGACGCCGACGGCATCGCCCTCGGCGATCCAGACCGGCTCGAACCGGGCCCGCGCCGCGGCGTTAGGCCCGAGGGTGACGGACGTCGTCGCGAGCGTGCGGCCATTGACGACGAGCGACGCCTTGACGGCCCGGCCGGCATCGCCCTTGGCGGCGATCTGCGCGCCGACGGTCAAGCGACTGCGACGGCCCTCGGCCCGGCGATCGACGTCGACGTCGACCACCCGGGCGTTGGCCGGATTCCGTTCGGCCACCGACGCGAACCGGAGGGTCGCGCCCGGGATGCGTTCGACCGCCTCGAGGCCCGTCAGCGCGTGGCGCTGGAGGTCGGACACGACCACGATCTCCACCACCAGCCCGCGCGCCTGGCCCGCGAGTTCGCGCGCGGCCCGAATGGCCGGCGCCAACCGGCTGCCCTTGCCTCCCGGGCCGATGGCGGCAAGGCGGGCTCGGGCCGCGCCGGCCCCCGCCTCGAGCGGAGCGACCACCTCGGCGGTCTCGTCGAACGCGATCAGCGCGGTCCGGTCGCGCGGCCCGACGGTGGAAAGAATGGCGGCCACCGAATCCAGGGCCCGATCCCAGACCCCGCGGTAGCTCATGCTCATCGACCGATCGATCGCGACCACGATCGCCCGGCCGGCCACGCCGGCGGCGGGCCGGGCATCCTCGCGCCGCCAGAACGGCCGGGCAAACGCGGCCACCAGCGCCGTCACCGCGAGCGCCCGCAACAGGAGGAGGATCGGATGGGTGATCCGGCGCCGTTCCGAGGTCCGATGCGGCACCTTCCGCAGGAACATCAGGGACGGGAAGCGGATCGGCTCCCGCTTTTCCCGCTGCCGCAGGTGGACCAGGATCGGCACCACCAGGGCCGCGAGCCCCGCCAGGAACGCCGGAACGAGCCAGCCGAGTCCCATTACCTGACCCGCTGCAGCGCTTCGCGCCGGTGGAGGTACTGATAGAGCGCGGCGTCGAGCGGCTGATCGGTTTCGACCCGATGGTAATCGACGCCGACCCGCGCCAGCTCGGTCGACAGCTGCTCGAAGTGCTCGCCGATTGCCGCCTGGTAGTTGGCCCGGAGCGTCTCCGGCACCACCGACAATCGCTCTCCGGTTTCGAGATCCTCGAAACTGGCCGCCTCGTCGTACGGCAGCGACCGCTCCGCCGGATCGACGACGTGGAACGCGATCACGTCATGCCCGCGGACCCGGACCTGCCCGAGCGCCTGGCGGACGAACGCGGGCGTGACATACCAGTCCGAGATGAAGACCGTGATGCCCGAGCGGCCGAGCAGCTCGGTGATCGCGTCGTTGGCGTCGGTCCCGCCTCCGCTCCCCTCCGGCACGGCCCGCTCCAGATTGTGGAGGATGAGGGACAGATGCCGGGTCGACGGAGGCACGTACAGCTTGATGCCCTCGGCGTAGAGGACGAGACCGATCCGGTCACCCTGACGCTGCGAGAACCACGCGAACGCCGCCGCCAGCATCCGGGCGTACTGGAACTTGGTCAATCCGCTCGATCCGAAGTCCATCGACCGGGACACGTCGATGGCCAGGAGGACCGATACGTTGGTGTCGGCCTCGTATTCCTTGACGTAGAAGCGGTCGGTCCGTCCGTAGACCCGCCAGTCGAGTCGTCGGAGGTCGTCGCCCGGCTGGTAGGGCCGATGTTCGGCGAACTCGGTCGAATGCCCGAGCCGGGGGGCCCGATGGAGCCCGTGCATGAACCCCTCCACCACCGTCCGGGCGATCAGCGAGAGATCGCCGATCCGCGCCAGCACGGTGGGGTCGAGGAGCCCCATCGGCGGGGTACGGCTCATGCCATCCCTGACTTGGGCGTCGGCACGGCGGTGAGCAGGCGTTCGATCAGCGAATCGGTGGTGACCCGTTCGGCCTGAGCCTGGAAGTTGAGGAGGAGCCGGTGACGGAGGACCGGAACCGCCAGGTAACGGACGTCGTCGAAGCTGACGTGGGCCCGACCCTCGAGCAGGGCGCGCGCCTTGCCGCCGAGGAGCAGCGCCTGCGCCGCCCGGACGCTGGCGCCGTAGGAAATCCACTTCTTGACGAAGTCCGGCGCGTTCTCACCCCCGGGCCGAGTCATCCGGGTGATCTGCACGGCGTACTGAACCACCGCGTCGGCGACGGGCACCCGTCGCACCAGCTGCTGGAACGCCACCAGCTCGGCACCGGTGATGATGTGATTGAGTCGTCCACCCTGCACGCCCGTGGTCTCGCGGGCCACCCGGATCTCGTCCGCCTCGGGGAGATAGTCGAGGACCACCTCGAAGAGGAACCGGTCGAGCTGCGCCTCGGGCAGTGGGTAGGTGCCCTCGAGTTCGATCGGGTTCTGGGTCGCGAAGACGTGGAAGGGCGGGTCGAGCGGGTAGGTCTTGCCCTGCACCGTGACCCGGCGCTCCTGCATGGCCTCGAGGAGGGCGGCCTGGGTCTTCGGCGGTGTCCGGTTGATTTCGTCGGCCAGCACCACGTTGGCGAACACCGGGCCCCGCATGAAGACGAGCCGGCGCTGACCGGTGGCGGGGTCGTCCTGGATCACGTCCGTGCCGGTCACGTCCGACGGCATCAGGTCGGGCGTGAACTGGATCCGCTGAAACGAGAGATCGAGGACTTCCGCCAGCGCCTGGACCAGCAGCGTCTTGGCCAGCCCGGGCACCCCGACCAGGAGACAATTGCCGCCCGCCAGGAGCGCCAGCAGCGATTGCTCGACCACCTGTTCCTGACCGATGATCCGCTTGGCCAGTTCGGCCCGGATCCGCGCGCCGGATTGGTGGAGATGATCCGCCAGGGCGCGGTCGTCGATCGACTCGGGAGCGGGGCGGGAAGGTGTGAGGGTCACTCGTGCCTCGAATTAGCGGGTGAGCGCGTAGACGATGTAGTTGACGCCGAGCTTGTACGACTCGTTCGACAGATCGATGGCGAAAAACCCGGAGTCGGAGAACTCCCAGTACTCGGCCAGGTCGCCGTTGTAGTTGATCGCGACCATCAGCCGTTTGGTGGGGTCGTTGTTCTCGAAGATGCCGAGAAACTGGGTCTGCACCTGGGCATAGGGGTGAACGTACCCCTCGAACGATTCGATCTTGTAGAACGAATCGAAGACCGGGTGTTCCACCGGAATGGGGAGCATCCTCGCGTCGGGGAGCACCCGGCGGAGCTGCCCCTCGAGATTGAAGATGTGATTTCCGGCAAAGTCGTCGATGATCAGGAAGCCGCCCTTCTTGAGGTAGGCCTGCAGTCCGGCCACCTCGGGTTCGGTCGGGTTCCAGAATCCCGGCTCGCAGAGATACGCTACCGGAAACTTGAACAGATCAGGATCGTCGAAGCCCAGGATGTTGCTGACCTGGGTGCGGGGCTGGAGGGTGGTCAGCTCCTCGAGGATCTTGGTGAAATGGCGCTCGGCTCGGGGGTAGTCGTGATCCCACTTCGGGTCGCGGCCGCGGAACCCGAATCCGTCACCGGCCGCCGAGAACTTGACCCGGACGAAGGTAAAGCGACCGTCGTACGGCGCGTTGGGCAGATAGCCGCCTTCGGAGAACATCCCGCCCTCGCCGCCGCCCCGACGACGCTGGCCCTCCGCCGACGCGGCCCCGAGCGCCACGCCTAGCACGACCAGGAGGAGTGCCCGGGTCATGACCCACCTCGTCTCAGTTCGAGCAACAGTGCCTGCGCCCGCTCGAAAGCCGGCGCCTCTTCCAGTGCCTTGAGCACTTCCCGTCGGGCCCCATCCCGATCGCCGGCGTCGCGAAGCGCCACCGCCAGCTCGTAGTGCGCGCCGGCCCGATCGGCCGGTGCGAGGGCCAGGACCGCGCGCCGTTCGCGCACCGCGATGGCCGGCTGGCCGGCCAGTCGGGCCGCCTCCGCGGCGGCCACGTGGACGGCGGGATCGTACGGATGGATGTAGATCGCCCGTTCGAGCGCCGCCAGGGCGCCCCGATGATCGCCCGTGGCGGTCCGAAGCTCCGCCTCGAGCCGGTTGGCCTCGTACTGACTCTCGTTGTATCGAGTGACGCGGCCGAGGTACTCGAGCGCCTTCGGGACGTCGCCGCGCCGCCGGTACAG
>JAEUJH010000409.1 GCA_016794825.1 Gemmatimonadota bacterium | reverse complement strand
CTCGATGTCGTAGTGCCCCGCCCAGCCCTTGCCATCGAGCGACCCGCTCCGGACCGAGCCATCGGGACAGGTGATCTTGTAGGCCTGCCGCGCCGCCGGCGCGCCGTCGGGGTCGGTGAGTTCGATCTCGACCCAGGTCTGCCCCCGGGCCTTGGCGTCGGCGTAGGGACACGACTGGGTGCCCCGTCCCGATGCCGCCAGCTGGTCCCGCTGCTGGTTGCTGACGACGAGCGGCATCTAGTGCCGTCCCTTCCAGTCGATCTTGAGGGCCGGCTTCTTGTTCGGGTCGATCGACAGGTCGATGGTCTCGATCTGGAGGGCTCCCCCGGCAAGGGAGAACTTGAGCGCCCGACCGGGATCCTCGTCCTCGCAGTAGTACGCCGACACCGGGCCGAAGAACTCGGCCAGCTGCTCCGGGGTGCAGGTGGGCAGGAAGACCCGGAGGACCCGGGGATCGTAGAACCGGAAGTAGAGGGTCTTCCCGTCTTCGGTCACCACCATCAGGAACTTCCGGAGGTGGCTCCGGAGATCGGTGAGCGACAAGTCGGTGACCGCGTGAATGGCCGCGCTCCGACCCCACAGCTCCTCGAACACCAGCGTGCTCGCGGCGGAATCGGGGGGCACCGGCACCAGGTAGGGCGCCACGTCGGCCAGTTCCTCCTCCGACTTGCCCTGGTAGAGACAGCGGGCCCGCGCGCCCAGATCGACCAGCCGGGCCGCGAGCCCCTCGACCCGGGCGGTGTCGACGACCGACGCGGCGATGGTGGGAGCGATGACCTTGAGTCCGGGGAGCATGGCAGTCCTCGTCAATGGCGTTCGGCCGCGGCCTTGGCGCACTCCTCGCAGAACGGCACCCCGTCCCTGGCCGCTTGCCGGAGCGTGGCCCGCTGGCTGGTCGGCTCGGGATCGACGAACCCGCCCGCCGGCGCCACCGATTCCCGGGCCGCCCGAGCGCACTCCTCGCAGAACGGGGTGCCGTTGGCGGCGGCCGCCACCAGGCTCTGCCGCTGCGACGAACCCGACTCGGGTGGCGCCTCCGCGGCCCGGCGAGCCCGATCGCAGATCTCACAGAAGGCGGATCCCTCGGCGGCCGCTTCCCGGAGGGTTTGCCGCTGTTCGCCCGCGGCCTGGGCCAGGCCGCCGAGGGGCGAACCGCCGGAGCCCGAGCCGGAATCGCCGATCAGGACCTTGGGAAAACCGGCCGCGATCACCCCGCCGTGCGCCGTCGAGTCGCCCATCCGGGCGGCGGGCTGCCCCCCGATCATGACGGTGGCGGAGCCCTTGACGATCGAGTCCGGGGGGCCGACGCAGGTGCAGAGGTCGCCCACGCGGGCCGCGGGCAGGCCGCCGATCAGGGTCTTGGGATTGCCGGGCGGGAGGATCGGCCCGCCGACGTGCGGCACCGGCGGGGCCGGCGGCGGCATCGGCGTCTGCATCGGACAGGTGTGCAGGTCCGAGACCCGGGCGGCCGGCTGGGACATGCCTAACGCTTCTCCCCGGTCTTGCAGAGCGCGAACAGCTTCCGGTCGGAGAGCTTCCGCCAGGTGGCGGGATACTCGATCAGCTCCCGGGGGCCGTCGGCCAGCTGGCAC
>JAEUJH010000382.1 GCA_016794825.1 Gemmatimonadota bacterium | reverse complement strand
GGGAAGGTCTGCGCCGGGGCGGCCTGCGGGAGCAGGGCGATCGCCAGGATGGGAATGGCTCGGTTCAACCACGAACGCATCGGGCGGTTCTCCAGGTAGAGGGCAGCGGGCCGGGGTCCTGCCCCGGCCGTACGCATCGGGGGGCTACGCGGTTTTGACCGCGGCGGCCCCCTCGAGGCCGAGTTCGCGAATCGACGTCTCCCGCATTTCGACCTTGCGGACCTTGCCGGTGACCGTCATCGGGAAGGCGTCGGTGAAGCGGATGTAGCGGGGAATCTTGTAGGTGGCGATTTCGCCACGGCAGAAGGTCTTGATCTCCTCGGGCGTGGCCGTTTCCCCGTCCTTGAGCTTGACCCAGGCGCAGAGTTCCTCGCCGTATTTCCGATCGGGGACGCCCACCACCTGGACGTCCTGGATCTTCGGGTGGCGGTAGAGGAACTCCTCGATTTCCCGGGGGAAGATGTTCTCGCCGCCCCGGATGACCATGTCCTTGATCCGGCCGATGATGTTGACGTACCCGTCGTCCCGCATCAGGGCCAGATCGCCGGTGTGCATCCAGCCGGCTCGATCGATGGCGATGGCGGTGGCGGCTTCGTCGTCCCAGTAGCCGAGCATGACGAGATAGCCCCGGGAGAGGAGTTCGCCGGGGGTGCCCCGGGGGACGGTCCGTCCGGTGTCGGGGTCGATGACCTTGCATTCGACGTGGGGGTGGACGGCGCCGACGGTGGCGGTTCGGTGCTCGAGGTCGTCGGTGTGCCGGCTCTGGAACGAGACCGGCGAGGTCTCGGTCATCCCGTAGCAGATCGTCACGTCGGCCATGTGCATCCGGTCGATCACCTGCTTCATCACCTCCACCGGGCAGGGGGAGCCCGCCATGATCCCGGTCCGGAGCGAGGCGAGGTCGTAGCTCGCGAAGTCGGGATGCTGGAGCTGGGCGATGAACATGGTCGGCACCCCGTAGAGCGAGGTGCAGCGCTCCGCCTGGACGGCCTCGAGGGTGGCCTTGGGGTCGAAGGCGACCTCCGGGTAGACGACGGCCGCCCCGTGGGTCAGGGCGCCGAGATTGCCCATGACCATGCCGAAGCAGTGGTAGAGCGGGACCGGGACGCAGATCACGTCCTTGGGCCCGTAGCCACACCCCTCGCCCACGAAGAAGCCGTTGTTGAGGATGTTGTGGTGCGAGAGGGTGGCGCCCTTGGGAAAGCCGGTGGTGCCGGAGGTGTACTGGATGTTGATCGGGTCGTCGAAGTCGAGTTCGGCCTCGCGGGCGCGGAGCCGGGACGCGAGGGCGGGCCCCCCGTCGTCGAGGAAATCCTCCCAGCCGAGCATCCCGGCGGAGCGCTCCCCGAGGAGGACCGTCGTCGACAGCCCGGGGAGTTCGGGGACGACCTCCCGGAGCATCTCGAGGTAGTCGGTCTGGCGGAACGACCGGGCGGCGACGAGGACCGAGACCCCCGATTTGCCGAGGGCGTAGTGGAGTTCGTGCCGGCGATAGGCGGGGTTCACGTTGACGAGGATGGCACCCACCTTGGCCGTGGCGTACTGGACGATCAGCCATTCGACCGAGTTGCCGGCCCAGATCCCGACCCGATCGCCCTTGTCGACCCCGAGGGCGAGGAAGGCGCGGGCGGCGCGTTCCACCTCGGCGTGGAGCTGCTGGTAGGTGAGCCGCACCCCCTGGTGGCGACTGACCACGGCCAGCGCGTCGGGCGTGGCCAGCGTGACCCGATCGAGCTCGGCACCGACGGTCCGCCCGAGGAGGGGGACGGTGGAAGGGCCCGACACGTACGAGGGCTGCGACATGGCCAACCGGCTCCGGGAGGGGGTTTCCGAGGGGAATCTAGCGTTCCCGAGGGGGGCGGCGAGAGGGGTCCCGGGGGCGTTTCCGGGGGGAAATCGGGTCGAAAAGGCGTTCTCCCCAGGGAGATTCGGGGTCGAAAACCCGTTTTCCCTCGGAAAACGGGCATTTTCCCTATTGTATTCCCAGGAGTGCTTCTTAGATTTTCTCTCGGTAGTACCGTCTTGCAGGACCCCTTCAACCAAGGAGCAGGTCGATGGCCACCAAGAAGAAGGCCGCCAAGAAGCCGGCCAAGAAGGCCGCCAAGCGGAAGCCGTCCGCGGCGTTCATGAAGCCGATGACCCCGAGCGACAAGCTCGCCGAAGTCGTCGGTTCGAAGGCCCTTCCCCGCACGGAAGTCACCAAGAAGCTGTGGGCCTACATCAAGAAGAACGGCCTCCAGGACAAGAAGAACCGCCGGAACATCAACGCGGACGCCGCGCTGAAGGCGGTCTTCGGCGGCAAGGCCACGGTCAACATGTTCGAGATGACCAAGCTGGTGAACAAGCACCTGAAGTAACCGACCCTCGGGTCGTGGTACGAAAAGGGGCCGGACGTCTCCGGCCCCTTTGTCATTGGGGGAACCCCTCCGGTCAGCGCCCGCGGAGGTCCATGACCCGGCGCGCCTTGCCGGCCGAGCGGGCGATGGTATCCGGCGGCTCGACCCGGACCCCGGCGGTGACGCCGATGAAGGTCCGGATGTCGTGGGCCAGGATTTCCGCTCCCTGGCGGGCGGCGTCGGCCGAGACGGCCTCGTCCTTCGGTTCGACGATGACGGTCAGTTCGTCGAGCCGCCCATCCCGGCGGACCTCCAGCAGGTAGTGCGGCGAGTAGAGGCCGATCTTGAGGATGAACTCCTCGACCTGCGACGGGAACACGTTGACGCCCCGGATGATCAGCATGTCGTCGCTCCGGCCGGTGACCCGGGCCAGCCGTCGCATGCTCCGGGCGGTGCCCGGGAGGAGCGCGGTGAGGTCGCGGGTCCGATAGCGGATGACGGGCAACGCCTCCTTGGTGAGGGAGGTCAGGACCAGCTCGCCCCGGACCCCGTCGGGGAGGACCCGGCCGGTGTCGGGGTCGATGATCTCGGGATAGAAGTGATCCTCCCAGAGGGTCAGGCCGTCCTTGGTTTCGACGCACTCGCTCGCGACGCCGGGCCCCATCACCTCCGAGAGGCCGTAGATGTCGACCGCGTCCATGGCGAACCGGTCCTCGATTTCCTGCCGCATGGCCTCCGTCCACGGCTCGGCGCCGTGGATCCCGACCCGGAGTGACAGGCCCCGGGCGTCGATGCCGAGCTTCTGACACTCGTCGGCGATGACGAGGAGGTAGGACGGGGTGCACATGATGACCGCCGGCTCGAGATCCTGAATCATCTGGATCTGCTTGTCGGTCTGGCCGCCCGACATCGGGACGACCGTGCAGCCCAACCGTTCGGCGCCGTAGTGGGCGCCGAGCCCGCCGGTAAAGAGGCCGTAGCCGTAGGTGACCTGGACGATGTCGCCCTTGCGGCCGCCGCCGGCCCGGATCGAGCGCGCCACCAACTCGGACCAGGTCTTGAGGTCCTTCTGGGTGTAGCCGACGACGGTCGGTTTGCCGGTGGTGCCGGAGGACGCGTGGATCCGGAGGACCTGTTCCCGGGGCACGGCGAACATCCCGAAGGGGAATGTCTCCCGGAGGTCATCCTTGGCGGTGAACGGGAACCGGGCGAGGTCCTCGAAGGACTTGAGATCGTCCGGGTGGGCGCCGACGGCGTCGAACTTCTGCCGGTAGCGGGCCACGTTGCGGTAGGCGTGGTCGACGGACCAGCGGAGCCGCTCGAGTTGAAGGGCGGCGATCTCGTCGCGGCTGGCGACCTCGATCCGGTCGAGTTCCTTCCGCGCGGGCTCGCCGCGGAGGGTCTTGCCGTGGCGAACCGTCGCGGGCCGTTTGACGAGCTTGAAGGCGGGTTTCCGGGTGGCCATCGGGTCTCCGAGGTCAGTCCAGCGGGGGGATCCGGTCGAACCAGGGGCGGGCGCGTTCGAGCTGCCCGGCCACCCGGAACAGCGTGCACTCGTCGGCAAACCGGCCGACGAGCTGAATACCGATCGGCACGCCGGCGGCGTTCCAGTGGAGCGGGACGCTCATGGCCGGCTGTCCGGTGGCGTTGAACAGCGGCGTGTACGGAATGGCCTGGAAGACCTCGCCAGCCATCTGCTCGAGGAGCCCCGCCACCTTGATCAGGCGACCGCTGCCCATGCGGCCGAGGAGCTCGAGGGCCACCCGTTCGGCGGGTTTGGGCTGGAGCGATCCGATCGGGAAGGGCGGGGTCGCGAGGGTCGGCGTCAGGAGCAGGTCGAAGCGTTCGAAGAACCGGCCCACCTGGCGACCGACCAGCCCCTGGAACCGGAGCGCGGTGGAGAGTTCGTCGGCGCGGAGCGCCTGGCCGAGGAGATGGATGGCCCAGGTGGCGGGCTCGAAGCCGGCCCGCGTGGGTTTCCGTCCGACGACGGCGCCGGCGTCATGTACGTCCGCGGCGCACTCGGCGCAGACCATCGTCATGAAGGCCCGGGCAAAGCCGGCACCGTCGAACTCGGGCGAGGCCTCGACCACGTCGTGGCCTAACGATTCGAGCAGGCGGGCGGCGTCGGCCACGGCGGCGACGCAGTCGGGGTGGACGCTGGAGCCGAGCCAGGGTTTGGTGGTGAACGCGACCCGGAGCCGGCCGGGCTCGCGACCCACCTCTTCCAGATAGGGACGGGCCGGCGGCGGGGCGAGATAGGGCGCCCCGGCGTCGCCGCCCTGGATGGCGTCGAGGAGGGCCGCGCTGTCGCGGACCGAGCGGGTCAGGCCGTGGTCGATGGCGGCCCCGAGCCAGAGCTGGCCGAAATCGGGGCCCATCGGGGTCCGGCCGCGGGTCGGCTTGAGGCCGAAGATCCCGCAGCAGGCGGCCGGGATCCGGATCGAGCCGCCGCCGTCGCCACCGCCGGCAACGGGGACGATGCCCGCGGCCACCGCGGCCGCGGAGCCGCCACTCGAGCCCCCGGTGGTGAGGTCCGGATTCCAGGGGTTCCGGCTCGGGCCGAACAGCATCGGCTCGGTGTACGGCGTCAGGCCGAACTCCGGGGTGTTGGTCTTCCCGATCAGAATCAACCCGGCGCGCCGGAACCGCGACACCAGTTCGGAGTCGTGGTCCGCGACGTAGTCGGCCAGGAACCGGCTCCCGCAGCGAAACGGCTCGCCCTCGACCAGCTGGATCAGGTCCTTGATCAGGAACGGCACCCCGGCGAACGGCCCCGAGCCGGCGCCGGCGTCCGCGCGAGCGCGAGCCTTGGCGTCCACCCGGTGGATGATGGCGTTGAGGCGGGGATTGAGGCGGTCGGCGCGAGCGAGCGCCGAGTCGACCAGCTCGCGGGCGGTGACCTGCCTGGCGCGGACCAGTTCCGCCAGGCCGAGTCCGTCGTACCGGGTGTAGTCCAGAGGGTCGATCGCGTGGGAGACGCCGGGATTTAGTGGCGAACCCGGGGCCTGTCAACGCGGGACCGGGCTTCATGGACTCCTCATCGAAACCTCCGGGTGCCGGCGGTCGGCCGGCCGCCAGTTCACCGGGGATTCACCCAACGGCGCCCGAATCACCGAAAATCGGTCGGACCACCGCCATCCGGAGGCCTAACGCCGTCGCGGAGCCGTCCGCCAAGGCCCACGGCCGGGAAAAAGTTCCCGATTCCGCCGACCGACCGGCGGCCGAGCAGGTCTCACCGCCGCTTCAAATCCGATTCAGGGGCGGCCGGATAGAATCAGGCCGGAGACAGCAAGTCTGACCGTCATCAGGAGGGAACCATGTCGATTCGAAGCACCATGCTGGTCCTGACCACGCTCGCGGCCCCGGCATTGCCGGCCGTCGCGCAGCGCGATCCACCCCGGGCCCAGCCACCCGGCGCGGCGCAGCCCGACCCCGCGCAACGAATGCAGCGGATGCAGGAAATGCAGCAGCACATGGAGCGGCTGATGACGCAGCTCCGAGAGACCAACCAGTGGATGACCCAGCAGCAATCCCGCGAACAGTTCCGGCAGATGGGCCAGCAGATGGAGCAGGCCGGGGAGCGGATTCGCGACATGCTGCGGACGATGGATCGGCTCCACAAGGACGGCGACGTAACTCGCGATCGCGACCGGTTGCAGGACATGGATCGGCTGCGGGACCGGCTCCGGGACATGCAGAGGGATCTCGACCAGGCGCATGAGGCGCTTCGGAAGATGATCCACAAGCCATGAGGTGGCGGCTCGTGGTCGCGCTCGTCGGGGCCGTCGCCGCGCCGGCGGCGGCCCAGCGTCCTCATTACGAGGGCGGCGTGAGCGCGGCCACGGGCCGGTACATCTTTGCCGACCGCACCACGAGCATCACGCTGAGTACCGGTCTGGCCTGGACGGCGGGACCGGTCACGATCCGGGGCTCGGTGCCGGTCTGGCTGCAGAACACCACGCTGATCAGCGCGACGCCGGCCGGTTCGATTCCATCGGGCGGCGGGGGGCGGAACAGCGAGGCGGTTCGCGACAGCAGCGTGGCACGCCGGCGGCGGGGCGCGAGCGGCATGGGCGGAACCGGCGGAATGCCGGCGGGCTCGGCGTCGATCGTGGCGGCCGCCGCCCCGGTGGCAACCACGGCCGCCGACGAGTTCCGGGTCGCGGTCGGCGATCCGGTGCTGAGCGGCGTGGTGCGCGCCGGCGCCGGGGTGGTTTCGGTTTCGGCCGGATTCGGGGTGAAGGTTCCGGTGACCGACACGTCCCGGTTCGGCACCGGTCGCTGGGACCTCGGCGGATCGGCTTCGATCTCGGTTCGGGCGGACCGCCGCACGGTGGTGGCGGTCCGACGGGTCCTACTGGCACCTGGGCGACCTGGCCGAGCTCGACTTCCGCGATCCGGTGGCGGCCACCGCCAGCGTCGCGCGCCTGATCGGGTCGTCGTGGGGCGTGGCCCTTATGGGCAGCGCGGCCAGTTCGCCGATTGCCGGCTTTCCGGGGCCGGCGACCGTCGGCGGTGCCGTGTCGCGGTTCTCCCGGGCGGGGATCTGGAGCCTGACCGTCTCGGCGGGCCTCACCGAGACGAGCCCCGACCTGGGCCTCGGCGTCAGCTGGCGGGTCCGCCTCTGACGCCGACTCCCCAGAGCCCCATCGGCCGCCTCGCCAGGGGCGGCCGGATGACGGCGTAGTAGGTGGCAACAGCACTCCGCGGACTACCGCCGTCAATGATTCCGACACCGTTCAACCCTGCTTCACCCTCACCCGCCTAACGTTACCTCCAGCCACCGCTCAACCCGATCGAGCCGTTCGGCGGCGGGGCGGCGGTGTTCAACGCACCAGGAGGTTCCTATGTCGTTCACCCTTCGAAACCCGACGGCCTGGATCCTCGGGCTGCTGGCGACGGTCGCCGTGGCCGGCTGTTCCGACGATCCGATGCCGATCGCTCCGGAGCCGGAGCCGGTGGCGGCGGTCTTCGTGACCCCCGCCGTCGCGACGCTCGAGGTCGGGGCGACGCAACCGCTGCAGGCGACGATCGAGGACGCCAAGGGCGGCGCCCTCGTTCGCGCCGTCAAATGGCGCTCCAGCGCCGGAACGGTGGCCACGGTCGACGCCAATGGCCTGGTGTCGGCCGTGGCCGCCGGGACGGCGGTGATCACGGCGGTGAGTGACGGGGTGGCCGGGAGCGCGACCATCCAGGTGCTTCCGCCGGTCGCGGCGGTCGACCTGACGCCGGCGACCGCGATGTTGCTGCCGGGCCAGACCCTGATCCTCGGCGCCACGCTTCGCGATGCCGCGGGCGGCCCGGTGGTTCGGGCGATCGAGTGGCGGTCGGGCGATCCCGCCGTCGCGACGGTCGACGGCCGCGGCATCGTCGCGGCCGTGGCGCCCGGTATCGCCACGATCACGGGCACGGCGGGCAGCGCCAGCGGCACGGCCACGATCACGGTCCGGGCTCCGGTGAACGCCGTCGTGGTGTCGCCGGCCAACGCGACCGTCACCGTCGGCACCAGCCTGCCGCTCGGGGTCACGGTCCTGGATCCGGCCGGCAAGCAGCTGGCCGTGCCGGTGACATGGCTCAGCACCAATCCCTCGGTCGCGTCGGTGAGCGCCGAGGGGGTCGTCACGGCCGTGGCGGTCGGCACGGCGACGGTGGCGGCCACCGTCGAGGGCCGCAGCGGATTCGGCGCCATTACCGTGGTGGCGGCCGTCGGGTCGGTCGCGGTGTCGCCGGCGGTGGCGTATCTCGACGTCGACGAACAGCTCCAACTCGCGGCGGCCGTGGCCGATCCGGCGGGCCAGGATCTCGACCGCACCGTGAGCTGGGTCAGCAGCGACCCGGCGATCGCGACGATCGACGCGGCCGGGCGGCTGGTGGCCAAGGCGGCGGGGATCGTGACTATCACGGCGACCGTGGACGGCAAGTCGGCCACCGCGAAGGTGACGGTGCATGTCCCGGTGGCCGAAGTCGAGGTGCCGGCGGTGGCCAAGGTGGACGTCGGGGGAACCCTGACGATCACCGCGACGCCGACCGACGCGAACGGGGTGCGGGTGGATCGGCCGGTGATGTGGACCAGCAGCGACCCGACGGTCGCCACGGTCGACGCCAACGGCGTGGTCCGCGCCCTCAAACCGGGAACGGCGACGATCGCGGCCCGGGCCGGGACCCATACCTCCTGGACGACCGTGACGGTGGTGACGCCGGTGACGGTACTCTCCATTACCCCGGCCACCGGCCGATTCCTCCCCGGCGGCACGGTCGGTCTCGTGGCCACGCTGCGGGATGAGCGGGGCAACCCGATCGCGGCCGGTCCGTTCGAGTGGCGGAGCAGCAACCCGGCCGTCGCGACCGTCGACGCCAAGGGCGTGGTCAGCTTCCTGACGGAAGGCGTGGTGGTCGTCACCGCGACCAGCGGGGCCGCGACCGCGACCGCGCAGTTCGAGTCGCGGATCCCGGTGGCGACGGTGGCGGTACTCCCGCTCACCGCCACGGTCCCGGTCGGCAAGACGGTCTCGCTCGCGGCAACGCCGAAGAGCGCGGCCGGCAAGGTCCTGGCCCGGACGGTCGTCTGGACCAGCCGCAATCCGACCATCGCCACCGTGAACGGCGGCACGGTCACCGCCGTGGCCGTCGGCACCGCGACGATCGTCGCCACGGCCGACGAAGGTTCGGGCACCGCGACGATCACCGTCGTGCCGCCCGTCGCCTCGATCACGATCGGGAACGCCAGTTCGCAGCCGCTCCACGTCGACTCGACCCTGCAGTTGACGGCGACCGCGGCCGACGCCAGCGGCAACCCGCTGCCGGGTCAGGCCGTGACCTGGACCAGCAGTGACGTCGGCGTGGCCACGGTGACCGCGACCGGGCTCGTGACCGGCATCGGCCGGGGTACCGCGACGATCACCGCCTCGGTGGGCAGCGTGTCCGCCACGGCGTCGATCCGAGTGGTCGGCCACGCGACGACGACCGGCAACAACCTGTCCTACCCGGTCGTGTTCGCGGAGGGCATCGGCATCACCGGGCTTTCGGTGGCCGTGGATGCCGGCCTCCGGCCCACGCCGGCCGAGAGCATCGCGGTCACGGGCCTGCCGTTCTTCTACACCGGCAACGTCCCGGACTACAACCAGACCTACTACCTGCAGCAGGGGTCCAACGTCTGGCAGGCGGACTGGCGCAACGGGCTGCTGGCCGGAATGCAGCAGGCCGAGGTGGCGTGGTCCGACAACCTGACCCACCACTCGTGGAATACCCATTCCGCGATCCGGGTCGAGATCGGGCTGACCGCGTTTGCCCACCCGATGCTGGCCGGGTACAACATGACGGTCCTGTACGGATCCGGCTCGACCGAAATGCAGGGCACCGACGGGACCACGGCGCTGGCCGTGCCGCTGATCTACTCGGTGATGCCGCGGCTGGTGATCGAGCGGCTCGACGACGTCACCCGGACTCCGGTGGCCACGGTCTTCAACGGTGCCGTGCACGAATGGCTCGGCATCGACGGGCCCGGCGGATTCGGGGCCGAGATCAACGTCGGCGGCAAGATCATCTACGGCTACAACCTGATGCTCAAGGATGCCGTCATGCCGTCGGGCGTCACGAAGTACGGGTGGTATCGGCTCTCCTTCCAGCTCGACAACGCCGGCACCGTCAACGGCGCCCCGGTGTCGCGCAACACGGCGCTGGCGCGGCTGGCGACGAGCACCGACTCGCTGACCTACACCCCGGTGCTGGACGTGAGTCGGAACGTCACCTGGCTCGACATCCACGTCACCAGCGCATCGGGCGGTCACGACTGACGCCATCGGGATGCGGGAGGAGGACGGGGCTGGTCATGGCGACCAGCCCCGTCGTCGTTCCGGCCCGCGTCGCCAGCACCCGGTGCCACGAATCGTTACATCGTGATCTGAAACGATCCGGGCCCGATCGGCGGTCGTCATCGAATGTCGTTGTCGGTACGAGAGTTAGGCGGCGGTGGCCCGATCGGCACCGACCCTGCGTTGAGGGACTCCGACTCGCGGCACTGACTCAACCGACGAACGAGGATCGACCCCGATGCGCTCTCTCATCCCTACCCTCTCTGCCCTCGCGGCCTCCACCGCGCTCCTCGGCGCCTGCCAGGCCGGCGCCGCCACCGAACCGAGCGGCGATCCGGCCACCCGGAACGGCGCGGTGACGACGGGCGGCACCGCCTCGACCACCGGCACCGCCTCGGTCCGACTCCGGTGCGAGGTCCGCTCCAACCGGTCGAAGATCTCCGTCGACGGTCGGAACCTCCGCCCCGCCACCGGGACCTTCTCGGCCCGGGCCAAGAGCGGCGCCAACGTGGCGACCGCCGGCGCCAAGGCCGCCATCAGCGGCGAGGCCGAGTTCGATTTCGACTCCGACCCGGGGGACATCGCTGAAGGGGCGGTGGCGATCCCGGCGGGCTTCATCGTGGGGTCGGTGACCGGCGAGATCCTCGACGGGACCGGCGCAGTGGTCGCCACCGCGACCGCCAGCTGCACCGCCAAGTAGTCGCCGCGAACCCGGGGAGGTCGGCCGCGGGCCGGCCCACCCCGGGGCCATCGCGGATTCGCCAATCCGGTGCGATACTCCGCGGATGCACCGACGCCAATTTCTCGCGGCCGGCGCCGCGCTCGCCCTTCCCCGCCGGCTCTCCGTTCCGCGGTTCGACCGCGCCGACCTGATCCTTCATGGGGGTGTGGTCCATACCCTCGACCCCGCCAACCGACTGACCAGCGCGATCGCGATCGCCGGCGGCAACGTCCTGGCGGTCGGGACCGATCGAGAGATTCGGGCCCTGGCCGACCCCCGCACCGAAGCGATCGACCTACGAGGGCGGACGGTCATTCCCGGAATCAACGACTCCCACCTCCACGCGGGCTGGTGGGGACTGACCCGCCCGCCCTTCAGCGTGGACGTCGGTTACCCGGCGGTGAAGTCGATCGCGGACGTGGCCCGAGTGGTCGGCGAGGCGGCGGCCTCGCGCCGGCCAGGCGAGTGGATCCAGGGGCGCGGCTGGGATCAGCCCTACTTTGCCGAGGGTCGAGCCCCGACCCGGGAAGACCTCGACCGGACCACGCCGGACCATCCGGTGATGCTGACGGAGTTCTCGGGTCACGCGACCTGGGTGAACAGCCGGGCATTGGCCCTGGCCGGGATTACCCGCGAGACGGTTCCGCCCCAGGGCGGGATCATCGTGAAGGACGAGCGGGGCGAGCCGACCGGGGTGTTGTTCGAGGGAGCCGCGGGGCTGGTGCGGCGGGTCGTGCCGCCGCCGAGCGCGGCGGATCGGGACCAGGCCCTCGGCATCGCGATCGGTTGGATGCTCGAGCACGGGATCACCAGCTACACCGACCCGGGCGTCGATCCGGGCGCGCTCGCCATCCTGGCCGACCGGGCGCGGGCCGGCCGACTGGGCATCCGGGCCACGGTGCTGCTCGGCGCGGGCCGGTCGGTGGCGGGCGTGAGGGAGACGCTGGAACGGCGACAGGAACTGGCCGGCGTCGATCCGCGCTGGCTTCGGGTAACCGGCGTCAAGTTCTACGCCGACGGCATCCCGACCAACAACAAGACCGCGTGGCTGCACGAGCCGTACGTGGACGGGGGCACCGGGGCGATGGTCATCGCCGGCGGCGACGACGCCGAGCGGGTGCGGGAGCTGCACGAGATGATCCGGCTGGCCCATCAGGCCGGACTCCAGATCGGCACCCATGCCACGGGCGACCGCGCCATCGACGCCGTGGTGGACGGCTACCTGGCCGCCATGGCGGCGCATCCCCGCCCCGATCCGCGCCACTACCTGATCCACGCCGATCTGGTGCCGCGAGCGACGCTGGCGCGGATGGCCCAGCACGGCATCGGCGCCAACTTCAACGCCGCCATCAAATACCTGATCGCCGACGGCCAGCGGGCCAGCATCGGGCCGGAGCGGGCCGCCTACGAATGGCCGTACCGGGCCGCGCTCGACGCCGGCGTTCGCGTGGCCACCGGTTCTGATGCCCCGGTTACCGACGGCGACTGGCGGCAGGGCCTGGCCACCTGCCTGCTCCGGAAGGGCAAGCAATCCGGCACGGTGTCGGGACCGGAGCAGCGGATCGGACTCGCCGACGCGCTCCGGACCTTTACGGCCGCAGGGGCCTGGCAGGACCACGCCGACGGTTGGAAGGGCACGCTGGAGCCGGGCCGGGCCGCCGACCTGGTGGTGCTCGACGGCCCGCTGGCAAAGTTGCCACCGGAGGAATTCGTGCAGCTCAAGGTGACCCACACGGTGGTCAACGGCCGAGTCGGGTACCGCGCCTGACGAGCCGATGTCAAACGCGCGGCGCCCGGAGACCGTTCGGTCCCCGGGCGCCGAATGTTCAGCCAGGCCGGATTACGGCCGGGTCAACTCGACAAACAGATCGTTCCGAAGCACGCCGCCCGCGTGCTGAACGTGGACCCACGCCTTGCGGCCGGTCCGGTCGAAGTAGAGGCCCGTCGGCTCGGCCGAGCAGTCGGAGACACTGGCGAAGAGCGACACCTTCGACGCCACCTTGCGGGTCCGCTCCGACCGATCGACGGCCCAGATGTCGCCGGGGCCGTTGTCCTCGATGATGTAGAGGTTCCCGTGGACGTCGAGGGCCAGGTTGTCCGGGTTGTCCAGGCCGGTCACGTTGATGCCTTCCTTGACGTAGTTGCTGACGGTGGCCTTGTCACCGTTGAGCTCGATCCGAAGCACCAGGTCTTCGGAGGTCGAGGTCACGAACATCACCTCGCGGAACGTCCCGCCCTGCAGCCGGATGATCTCGATGTCCTCGGGCCGGCCCCAGCCGGTGGCGCTCTTGGCGATGGCCTCGGCATCCGAGTTGATCTTGACGGCGTCGCGATCGAGCGCCACCCACTCCGCCGCGCCTTCGCGGGTCGACGCATCGGTCACCTTGAGGGCGTAGAGCTGGCCGGAGGACAGATCACCCTTCACATCGGGTACGAACTTGTAGATGGCGCCCGAGCCGTTGACGCCGGGCGTCGACTCCGAGATCCCGTAGAGGTTCCCGTCGCGATCGAACCGCAGCCCCTCGTGCGACCGGGCGCCGAACGCCAGGAGCGGCCGGGAAGTCTTGGTCGCCGGGTCGTACTCGTAGGTCAGGCCGCCAACCGCGTTGGGAGCCTGAGGGTCCTTGAGCGACGCGACAATGCGCTCCTCGGCGAAGAGCACGGTGCCCCACGGCGTCCAGACGATGCCGTCGAGGGCCTCATAGTGCGACTGCTGATCGGCCAGGGTGGTGATGCCGGTTTCGAGATCGGTGACGGTGAGCGCGCCGTTCGAGCCGACCTCGTGGGTGCGGTACATGAACCGCCCCGCCTGGGGTCCGGTCTCGTTGAGCGTCATCATGTCGGGCAAGTCGCCACCCGACCCGGCGACCGGGCGGAACCCGCCGATCTCATCCGCGAGGATCCGCTGGGCGAATCCCTGGGGAAGCACCAGCGGCTGATAGGTGGCGAAGTCGGCGAGCAGCGAGGGCGGCGCGACGCAGGCGGCCGACCCGGCGATGGGCGTGAACTGCTCGAACGACGCGGTCCGATAGAAACTCGGCGCGAGCGCGTTCTGGTCGGTGGCGAGGGAGGGCTCGAGGCCGGGCTCCTGACAGGCGGCCAGACCGAGGACCAGCGTCACGGCGGACGCGGTGGCGCGACGAAGGGACATGACGACTCCGATGGGCGAGGGTGACGGGTGAACGCCGCCAATCTGCGGCGCCACCGTCACGGCCACCGACGCCGTCAGTCACCCTTCAGCAACGGAGAGGTACCCGGATCACGACGGCGGCCGGGCGCCGCCGGTTCAGAATCTGACCACGAAGTCGACGTAGGGAACGCCGGGGAACACGCCGCCTTCGGTGGAATTGAGAAAGGCCAGGTCGACCGCGATCTTGTCGCCGAAGATCCGGAAGCCGTAACCGAACACGCCGGCCAGGTGCCGACTTCCGTACTGGACACCGCTGATCTGATACCGGTCGTCCTCGACCACGAAGTAATTCTCGGTGACCAACTTGACCCGCTTGCCGACGCGCGTCTCGCCGCCGAGGAGGAAGACGGGTTTGGTGTCGACGTCGCCGAAGGGCAGCGCGATCCCACCGGTGAAGGCGTGGTCCTTGGTCCCGAACGTGCCCACGCCGTAGACCGCGCCGATCCCGGCACCACCGATGTCGTCATCGAATCCACCCGCCCACCCAGCCAGCCCGCCCACGGCAAACTGCACCTTGGGGCTGACCGGAATCCCCACCTTGCCGGTGACGAAGAACAGATTGTCGGAAAAGTCGTCCAGCGGGAGTACCGAGAGACCGGCGCCGAGCTGGCCGACTCCGCCGACGCCGGCCGAGCCGCTCAGCAGGAAGAGATAGGTGCTCGAGAAGTCCGCTTCGTTGGCGGGCAGCACCCGCGCCGTCGGCCCGAAGAAGAGCCGGCTGGGGTTGGGATCGTCGGGCCAGTACTCCCCGGAGCGGAGGCCGCTGCGCTGGGTTTCCTTGATCTCGCGCAGGTCGGCCCGGCGGATGGTGATGACGCCACCGGAGGTTTCGAAGCGCAGGGGGTCCGTCGCCACGTCGATGAAGCGGCCCACCACGGTGGAACCGTCGGCGAGCTTGACGATCTGGACGGCGGTCGAATCGGGAACCCGAAGGTACCGCATTCCCTTGACCTGCGCGGCGGCCGGGCGAGCGGCTCCGGCCGCCAGGACGAGGACGAGCACCAGCATGAAGCGGACTACCACAATCGGCAACTCCATCGAGGTGCGGGAAAGTAGTCGGCCGGGCGTGACTCGACCGTGACGCGGGTCACTCCCGGGTCAGCGGCAGCCGGCCGGCCCCGTGGGGGTGAACGTCGCCCTTGCCCTCCAACTCGGCGCCGAGTTGAAGCGCCGATAGTCCGGGTGCTGGGAGGACGTCGTGGCCCCGCGTTCCTCACGCCACCGCGGGCGCTTTCGCAAGGGATCACGGGCGACACGCGGACATGCGGCCGGGATTGTCACCGGTCGCTGCCGGGAAGCTCGCGCCCCCACGCCAGGCGGTTTCGGGATGACCAAGGTGGATTCATCGGAGAGTCCGAGGTGTACAACTGTTCGACAGCCGCGGCGCGCCGAAGGACCACTTTCTTGCTTTGGCAGGGCCCGATTGCTAACGTGGGAACGTCTCGTTCCGAGGCCATCTCGCCCATCAGTCTTCCTCACCTCCGAAGTTCGTGATCGAGAGGGTCCCATGTTCGAGAAATCCCCCCCCCAAGGACATCGGCTCGTTTCCATCGGTGCACGTGGTTGCAGCCTAGCCCTCGTTGCCGCGCTAGCGGCGTGCAGCGGCGACTTGCCGTCAGCGAGTAGCACGAGCCCATCGTTCACTGCGTGGAGCGTCGTATCGACGAGCTCAAGCTATACCAGGACCATCCCCCGTTTTTCGGAATACAACCTGCAGCTCAAGGTCACTGTCAGCTCGGCCGGCGAGTCTTACATCAAACCGTACAATCTCGCCGTCGCCGTAACTTGCGGTGGTTGCTAGCGATGTCGCAGGATCAGTTGTGGGCCAAAGTCTCACGCCCCGCCAAGCAGCTTGGATTGAGCACCTGCGTGTCACTACTCGTTATTTGCTCTGATTTTGGGTCGTTGCCAGGTCAGGAGGTGAGAAGACCTCCTAGGGTGTCCGTTCATATCGGGGCTGGACTTTCTACGCCCCTGACTGACCTCGGTAGCGTGGGATATGCGGAGGGTCGGCAGCTTGCCTCCCCCCTGATCACGCTCGCGATCGAAGCCAATGGGCGCCGCCGGACCGGATTTCGACTGGCAACTGCGGTCGCGACCTCACGCGGCATCGAGGTCTCGCCCCTCCCCGGATGCAGCGGAAGCTGCACCATTCGGACTATTCGAGCCGGGAGGCTCGTGGCGTTTGGAGCCGAGGCATCGTTCGCCCAGCGTCCTGGCAACCGAGGCATCCGCCTGTCGGTCGGCCCTTGGCTGCGAAGTTATCACCGCCCGGGCGAGCGCCTCAATGTCTGCGATCTTGATTTCTACTGCGCCGCAGCAGTCTCCTTCGGTCCGAGCCATACGACGATTGGAGGGCGACTGGCCGTGGCCGTGAGGGCCGGTTCTCGGTTTCCGGTGGAGGTGGAGTTAGGCAATCTAGTGAGCAAGTATCGCACTGGCGCCGTCCAACACAACCTGATGATCGCGGCGACTGTGGGCTTCCGGATAAGGTGAAGTCGCCGGAGCACGGTGACGCGGGTCACTCCCGGGTCAGGGGCAGCCGGCCGGCCCCGTGGCCGATCAGGGTGAACGCCGCCCATTCGCGAATCGGCCGGCCGGCGACCCGCAGGGCCCGCATGGTGGCGGCGAACGCCTCGTCGAGCGGCCGGCCCGCGGCGGCCTCGCGATAGAATCGACCCGTGAACTCGGCGGCGAGCTGGTCGGTGACGTTCCAGTTGGCGGCCAGGACCGCCCGGGCGCCCGCCTCGAGCGCCGCGGTGGCCAAACCCTGGACACCCTCGCTGCCTTGCTGCTGCCCCTGGCTCGACCGGCACGACGAGAGGGTGACGAGATCGGCGTCGAGCCGGAGAGCCGACAGTTCGGAAACAGTGAGGAGGCCGTCGTGGCCCCCACCGGGCGCGAGGGCCAGCGCGGTCCGCGCCACCGTCTCGCGGTCGACCAGGGCGTGGGTGCCGAAGTGGATCAACCGGAACCCGGCGAGATCGGAGGTGCGGAGCCAAGCCTCACTGGCCTCCTGCCGGAGCCGGAGCGTGACGGCGGGGGCCAGCCGCCCCAGGGCCCGGGCCTCGGCGCCGGAGCGCGGCAGGCGGGGAAGGTCGGACTCGTCGCCTCCGAACCGGAACCAGGCGGTGGCATCGCGTCGGCCGATCGGCGGGAACACGGGATCGCCATACGCCAGGACCGCGGCGCCGCGCGCGGGCGCGCGCGCGGCCAGACGCGCCAGCACGGTCAGCGACGGCGTCACCGTCACCATCAACCGATCGGCGACCGGCTGACCGGCGCCGGTCCGCCAGGCGGCGACCGGCACGGCGTGGAGCGGGCCATCGAGCACCACCGCCAGCCGGGTCACGTCGGGCGGGAGGGCGGCGAGCAGCGGGTCGATCACCTGCCGGCCGAAGGCCCGCGCCGGACCCATCGCCGACTCGCCCGCTTCCAGCAGGGCCTGAATCCGTCCGGTGAGCGCCGCGAGCGAGTCGCCGACGGGCAGGGGCACCGCGCGGACGCCGCGGGCGGTGGCCACCAGCATCGCGCCCGGACTCTCGCCCGGCGCCACGAAGACCACCGCGGCCGTGCGCGCCGGAAGCGCCCGCACCAGATCCGCCGCGGCGGGGCCGGCGCCACCGCTCGACGGACGAATTCGGCCGCCGCCGGTGCCCGCCACGTCCGCGACCACCAGGCGATCGAGGAGCGACCGAGCCAACCGCCGCTCGGCCAGCTGGAGCGCGAGTTCCGTCCGCCCCGTCAGCGCGAGTTCGGCAATGCCCTGCGCCAGCGGCGAGGTCCGGGCCAGCGGGTCGCGGAGGTCGAAGACGGCGCGGCGGAGCTGCTCGTCGGTCAGCGCGTCGCGCCACTGATCGAGCGAATCGGTCAATGCCGTCAGGAGGGTGGCGGCTCCGTCCGGGTCGCCCGTCCGAAGGAGAGCCACGGCCCGGGCGGCCCGGAGCTCGGAGCGGAAGGAGACCGAACCGGTCAGCGAGTCGAGGTCGCGATAGAGCCGGAGTGCCTCGGTGGGTTTGCCTTGGCGGAGCGCCAGGCGAGCCCGGTCCTCCCGAATGCTGATGAGGGTCCCGTCGAGGCGCACCGCGGTGGCGTTGACCGTGGCGGAATCGAGGTACGCGATGGCCGTGTTCCAGTCGCGATCGGTGGCCGCCTGCTCCGCCAGGCCCCGGAACGCGTCGGCCAGGAATTCCCTGCTGATCGCGGCGCGTCGATACCGAAGGGCCGCGGCTCGGGCCGCGCTCCGGTTGCCGCCCTGATGCGCCAGTTGGGCCAGGGTCGACTGGATCGCGGCGCTCGCCGGCGCGTCGCCGAGCGCGGTGGCCAGGGAGTCGGCCTGCCGGGCCTCGGCCGTCGCGACCGATCGGGCACCGAGAGCGAGGGCGACGCTGGCCAGGTTGTGACGGGCCCAGAGCACCGCCTGGAGGTTGCCGCTCGACCGGCCTTCGGCGATGGCGGCCTCGAGGAGCGGGCGCGCCAGACCATAGCGGCCTCGGGTACTCTCGTTGAAGCCGGCCCACTGCAGCGTCGTGGCGAGGGCGGACCGATCGCGGGCCTCGCGCTGCCACCGCGCCACTCGTTCGAGCCAGACGCCGGCGGAGTCGCCATAACCCTGGCGCGAGATCCGCGAAGCGACCACGAAGAGACAGCGAGCGGCGAGGCGCCGTTCGCCCGCGGCCAGGGCGCTGTCGGCCGTGTGATAAATCGCCGGCACGAACAACCCGGTCACGGTGGCGGCGGTGCAGCGGCCGCGGAATCGGCGGACCGGATCGGAGGCGGCCAGACCGAGCGAGTCGATCCGGGCCAGGAGGGTCTGGGGCCGGGGCAGGCCCGGGCGTCGATCGCGCACCGCGATCCAGGAGAGCAGGATCTCCCACTCGGCGGGAGCGTCGCCGCCGGTTCGAGCGCGGGTCCAGGCGTCCCGATAGAGCGAATCGGCGCGGGCGATGGCCCCGCGGGTCCGGGCGGAAAGGGCCAGGCCGAACCGAGCCCAGGCCCCGAGCACCGGATCGGAGGTCCGGCTCGCCATGGCGGCAAAGTGGCGATCGGCGGTGGGGTATCGATAGGTGTGAACGGCGATCAGCCCCCGGCCGAAGAGGGCGACCGGGTCGTCCGCCCGGGCGGCCCAGGCGCGGTCCAGGGCCACCTCGACGCCGGCCTCGACGGCGGCGACCGACCGGGTCATCGCCTCGAGCGGACCACCGTTAGGCGGGCCGCTCGTTGCGGCCTGGAGGGCCAGGACCAGCGCGGCGACGACCATCGAACTACCGGAGTCGCGGCACCTCGATCAGTGCCGGTCGATCCCGACCGTTCCCGCGGCGGCCCCACGGAACCGGTACTGCTTGCCCGGGGCCTCGGGGTCGGGGTACAGCCGGCTCGCGTCGGCGCCGCGGTAGAGCACCCCGTTCAGCATGACCTGATCGACCCGCCGCGCGTTCCGGATGTTCTCGAGCGGGTTGGCGTCGAGGATGACCAGGTCGGCCAGCTTGCCCGCCTCGATCGAGCCGAGCTGCCGGTCGAGCCCGAGGTAGCGGGCGCTGTTGATGGTGGCGATGGCGATGATGTCGGCCGGGCTGAAGCCGCCCCGGGCCAGCAGTTCCATTTCCCAGTGCTTGTCGAGTCCGTGCATCTGGCCGTGGCCGCTGATCTGAAGCGAGACGCCGGCAGCCGCGAGCTTGCGGAGTTCGCGCGCCATGTCGACGGCGTAGATGTCGTCGTTGAAGTAGCGGGTCGGCCGGCGGAGCCGGATCAGTTCCTCGGGGGCAAAGAACCGGGTCAGCTTGGGGTCCTCCCAGAGGCGTTCCTCCTGATGGAACGCCGATTCGCCCTGGGGTCCGTTGTACGACACGATCAGCGTCGGGGTGTTGCCGGCGCCGGTGGCGCCCCAGAGCTTGAGGACGTCGTCGTACAGCGGCGTGAGGCCGACGGTGTGCTCGAGGCCGGACACGCCATCCATCAGCATGGTCCAGTTCATCTGGAAGTCGACGGCCGTTTCCGCCACGACGTTGACGCCCATCCGGCGGGCCGCGTCGTACATCTGCATCCGGGCCGAGCGGGTGAACTGGACGTAGTCCTTGAGGGCGGTGGCGCCGTAGGCCTTGTTGAACGCCACGACTTCATCGGCGTCCGCCTGGGAGAGGATCGGCCGGAACAGCTTGGATCGATAGTAGCGGAGTCCGTAGATCGGCGGCCCGACGGACAGGAGCCGGGCCCCGGCGATGGTGCCCTGCCGCTGGAGATCGCTGACCAGGAAGTCCTTGACGTGGTTGCCGTAGACCTCGTAGACCGTGGTAGTCCCGTAGGCCAGATTGGCGATCAGGCCCCGGTGGTCCTGCTCGATGTTGTTGAGGGTGGAGACGTCGGGGTTGTAATGGCCGTGCGCGTCGATCATGCCCGGCATGACCGTCTTGCCGCGGAGGTCGAAGACCCGGGCATCGGAGGGGACCGGGACGCCGACGCCGACCGCCTCGATCCGGTTCTTCCGGATGAGGATGGTGGCGTTCTCGAGGATCCGGCGCTGGGCGTCGACCGTGATGACCCGGGCGTTGGTGAGGGCGATCGTCGTGGCCGGCTGGGCCACGTCGTACTCGAACGACAGATCGGTCTTCCGGGCAGCGCCGGGACCGGCCAGGACGTCGGCGAGGCTCTTCTCGTGGAGATTGACGCCCCGGGTCCAGACCAGGCCCCTCCCGTCCGCGGTCCATTCCAGGAACTCGCCGTCCTCGCCGTCGACCCGGAAGCTCTTCCCGATCTTGTCGAAGCCGCTCAGCGTCACCGGCTTGCCGGCAAAGGACGCTGGCGCGACGTAGCTCCGGAGATACTCCCGATACGCGATCCACCGCCCGTCGGGCGACAGCGCGGCGCGGACCGCGTGGGGAAAGACGTAGAGGGTCCGCTCGTCCATGCCATCGGCGCGAACCGAGCGGAGGTAGAGGCTGTCACGCAGCAGCTCGTTGAAGTAGATCGTGCCCCCATCCGGCGAGAACGACAGCGCGGGCGGCCGCCGGGCCGAGAGGGGGTAGTCGGGCTGCCAGGTGACGTCGGTGACCTTCCGTTCGACCCGATCGGGCCCGACGAGCACGAGATCGAAGCTGGTCTGCTCCTCGAGCGAGGCGCCCCGGTTGAGTTCATCGCCCCCGCGGAGGTAGGCCAGCGTCCGCCCGTCGGGCGACAGGGTGAGCGAGCCGTACTGCGCCGGCACCCGCGAGATCCGGGTGGCCGGCCGGGCCGGCGTGCCGAGCGGCAGGGCCCAGACGGCGCCGGCGCTGTCGTCGGTCCAGGCGGCATAGTAGACCGTCCGGGTCCGGGCGTCGTAGACCGGACTGGTTTCGAAGGCGCGACTCCGGGTCAGGTTGACCAGCCGATCGGCGGTCTTGAGATGGAGGTCGCCTAACGCCTCGAACAGGATGCCCTGGTCGGTCCGCTGACCCCAGCGGTGCGATCGGGTCCGGGCCTTGCCCTCCACCGGCAGCTCGACCGGGAACCGGATCGTCTCGGCCAGTTCCCGCCGGACGGGCGCCTCGAAGGGAATCCGGCGCGCCGCGGCGGTGGCGACGTCGACCGCGTGGAGATAACCGCCGAAGGCCACGAGCAGTTCCCGGCCGTTCGGGGTCCAGGCCATGTTGGGATAGATGCCGAACGTGGTGCCGGCCCCGGACTCCATCCGATCGCGGTCGAGGGCCAGGAGCACCCGCTCCTGCTGGGTGACCAGATCGTGCAGGACCAGCACCGTCTCGAGGTTGGCCCGGTGGACGTAGGCGAGCCACTTCCCGTCCGGCGAGACGATCGGATCGCCGGCGCCGCCGGGGCGGGACAGGTAGACCGCGACCTCGCCAGTCTTGAGATCGTAGGTCTTGATCTGGAAACCCGACTGATAGATCGGGCCGGACGGCTGCGAGAAGTAGACCTTCCCGTTGGTCGGGTGCTCCGAGAAATGGGTGGCCGCGCCAAAGACCCCGCCGGTGACGAGCTGGGTGCGGGAGCCGTGGAGGTCGATCCGATGACCGGCGAACCGGGCGCCGAGATCCATGGTGGACAGATAGATGAACCGGCCATCCCGCGACCAGCTACCCTGGAACGCCCGATAGTCGAACGACGACACCTTTTCGAGCGAGTCGGTGCCGCGAGTCAGGACCCAGAGTTCCTCCCGCCCGCTCCGGTCCGAGGTAAAGAGGATTCGCCGCCCGTCGGGGCTGTACCGGGGGAACTGGTTGTAGGACCGGCCCCGCGTCAGGGCCACCGCCCGGCCGCCCGCCGCCGGCATCTCGTAGAGGTGGCCGAGCAGGTCGAACGCGATCCACTGCCCGTCCGGACTGACGTCGACGCTGGTCCAGGTGCCCTGGCTCGCCGTGAACTCGAGGAGCTTGGTCGGCGCGGAGACCTTCTCGACGTCGAACGACGGCGCCGGGGTCTGGGCGGCGACCGCGGGAGCGAGCAGAACGGCCAGGGAAACGGCGAGCGGGAGGCGGCGGAACATGGCGACCGGTCGGAAGGGGACAGAAGCGATGGTAACCCGCCCGGCCGGCCCGCGACACCCCCCGGCCGGCGCCAGCCGGCCGGGGGGCACGGGGTCCTCAGAACTGCGCGGAGATGACGGTGTACGGGATCCGCCGGCCCTCCAGCAGATTGCCCTTGACGTCCTTGCCGTAGAACGTGAGCTGGTAGTTGCCCGGCAGGTACCGGTTGCCACTGAGGTTGAACGAGTACCGGTCGACGAAGAAGCCCCCGAAGTTCTGCCGGGTGGCCGTCATCGGCTGGTCGAAGAGCAGCGCGGTTTCCTGCCCCTCGAGCATCGACACCTTGGCGAGGAACATCTCGTCGATCCGGCTGATGCCGCCGGCCGGATAGTAGGCGTCGACGTTGATGGCGGCGGAACGGGGATTGCCAAGACAGTTGGCGGTCCCGCTCGGGTCGTAGCAGAGCGTCACGCTCGGCTGGGTGAACTCGATTCGATCGAGCCCGGTGGCGCCGACCCGGAACGAGGTGAAGTCATAGGTGATCCGGGGCGCGATGTTGGCCACCAGCCACCCCCCGTTGCCGGCAATGTCGACGCCGCCGTAGAGCAGGCTGCTCGCCTTTCGCTCGATGCCCGTGGGGTAGTAGAACCCGTTGGTCTGAAGACTCAACTGCTCGAGCGACGCCGAGAACTTGAGGTTGTGGCTGATGGTGGCCGACTTCTTCCAGATCCCGTCGAACGCCGATCCCTGAACCTGGTAGCCGAAGACCGGGACGGTCGTGACGCCCTGATACCCGATCCCGTACGCCGTGCCGGCCACTTCCAGGTCGTCGGTAAAGGTCCACCCAAGGCTGAAGTTGAGTCCGGCGGTCAGGGTGGCGTCGAGCGAGAGGCCCGAGGGCACCGGGTCGGTCACATCGAGAATGGTCTGGCGGGTCTGGTAGCCGCTGAAGTTGAAGGCCCGATCCTTGACCCCGACCTTGAGCTGATACTCGGACGATCCGGTGCCGAACACCGGCACGTACCGATCGAGCGCAAACGGCAGTCCCATGCACATGTCGTTCAGGAAGGTGCCGCCGAAGCA
>JAEUJH010000367.1 GCA_016794825.1 Gemmatimonadota bacterium | reverse complement strand
GCGCCGAACTCGAGAGCGCCAAGGCCACCGAGGCCCAGGCCCGGTTCCTGACGGCGGTCGGCACCGAGAGCGATTTCTACGCGGTCCTCGGCGGCCGGGAGCTGCTCGAGGTCGCTCGCGATCGGCTCCGTCGGGCCCAGGAGCAGCTGGTCGTGGCCCGGGCCCGGGTGGTGAGCGGGGCCGTGGTCCAGACCGACTCGCTCCAGGTGCTGCTCGAGGTCAACCGGGCCCAGGTGGCGTTGCTGCGCGAGGAAGCCAATCTCGAGGTGGCCCGGCTCCAGCTGGGCCGCCGAGTGGGGCACGGCGGACCGGTCGACGCGGCGCCGCTCGACTCCGTCCTCCCCGGCGATCCCGGCTTGACCCTGCCTTCGGCCGTCTCGCTGGCGCTCGAGCAGGGGCCGGAATACCGGATTGCCCGGCACAACGAGGCCGCGGCCGACGCCACGGTCCGGGCCCGGACCGGCGCCTATCTGCCGCAGGCCACGCTCTCGGCCAACGTCACCAAGTTCGGCGACTCGTTCTTTCCGAGCGGACTCGATCGGGCCTCGTTGACGCTGTCGGTCCAGTATCCGCTCTGGGACAACCTGGGACGCGAACTCAACCTGAAGCGAGCCAAGACGGCCCGCGATCTGGCCCGGGCCGAGCGCGAAGATCTCGAACGTGCCGCGGTGGTCGATGTGACCGAGGCGTTCCAGGCCCACCGGACGGCGCTCGCGTCGGCCCGGTATGCCGAGCAGGCGGTGGCGGTGGCGCAGGAGAATTTCCGGGTCCAGCAGGCTCGCTATCGGGCGGGCGCCAGCACCATTCTGGATCTGTTGGACGGACAATCGCAGCTGACGGGCGCGCAGGCGGAGCTGGTTCAGGCCCGCTATGCCACCCGGCTGGCGTTGGCGGGACTGGAGGCCCTGATCGGCCGCCGGTTCCACGAGATCGGGGAATAGCGTGAGCAGACTCTGGTTGGTCGGACTCGTGGTGGTGGCGGCGTGCGGGAAGTCGGATGCCAAGACGGAAGCGCCCGGCGCGCCGTCCGGTCGGGCCGCGTCGCCGGCGGCGGGCGGCCGCGGTCCCGGCGGACCGGTGCCGGTCGAGGTGGCCGTCGCCACCACCGACACGGTCATCGACGCGATCACGGCCACGGGGCAGATCGAATCGCTCCAGGCCATCGAGCTCCGGCCTGACGTCGATGGTCGGATCGTCGAGATCTTCGTCCGCGAAGGATCGCTGGTGGCCAAGGGCGCCCCGCTGTTCAAGATCGACGACGTCGAACTCAAGGCGCAGGTGGCCCGGGCCGAGGCCGATCGTGATCTGGCCGAACAGGCGCTGACCCGCACGCGGCAGCTGATGTCGGAAAAGGCCGCCGCGCAGGCGGACGTCGAGCGCGCGGAAGCCAGTGCCCGCAGCGCGCGGGCCGCCCTCGAGCTGCTGCAGGTCCGGCTCGACCGGACGGTGGTCCGGGCGCCGTGGTCCGGGCTGAGCGGCGCCCGGTTCGTCAGCATCGGCGACTACGTCACCCAGAACTCGCGGCTCATCACCCTCCAGACGGTCAATCCGCAGCGGGCCGCGTTCCAGGTACCGGAGCGGTATGCCGAGCGGCTCAAGGTCGGTCAGAAGGTGAGCTTCCGGGTGGCGGCGCTGGCGGGCCGGGACTTCCTCGGCACCGTCGACTTCGTCGACCCGCGGGTTCAGCTGCCGGCGCGCACCATTACCGTCAAGGCGCTGGCGCCGAATCCGGGCCGGGAACTGCAGGCGGGCATGTTCATCGAGGCGCGGCTCGAAACCACCCGCCGCGCCAACGCCGTGGTGGTGCCGGAGGAGGCCATCCTCCAGTTGCCGAGCGGCAACGTGGTCTGGGTGGTCAGCGGCGACCAGCCCGAGCGGCGGCCCGTGGAACTTGGCGTGCGGCGCCCCGGCTCGGTCGAAGTGCGGAGCGGCGTTCAGGCCGGCGACCAGGTGGTCATCGGCGGCGCCGAGCGCCTCAACCCGCAGTCGAAGGTCCGGGTGGCGGGTGCCGCCCGGCCGGCCGGACCCGACTCGGCGACCGCGTCACCCCCGGGCGCCACCGCCGCCCGTTAGGCGGACCCGGTCCGGGCGGCGCGCCGCCGCCAGACCACGGCGTAGACGGCCAGGTTGATCGCCAGCACGCCGAGGGCGATCAACCACTGCGCGGTCCGGGTCAGACCCTCCGGATAGATGGCCGCGGTCAGGTAGTGCTCGATGAAGCCCCCCTCGTATCCCGCCTGACCCGCCTTTCGCCGCCAGTGATTCTCGAGCGGCGTGAGCGGACAGATCCACCCACCCACCTCGATGGCCACCCCCCAGATCGCCGCCGGCAGGTGGAGCCACGCCAGCCGCCGCCAGCGCAGCACCAGCAGCCCGCCGGCCGCCACGAACCCGATGAAGCCGAGGTGGACCAGGAGCGTCAGGTCGGCGAGCCAGTCGTAGATCATCGGCCGGCTGGGCGGGGGCGGGGACGGGTCATCCGGTGGGTCCCGGCTCGACGGCGGGGAGCGGGAGCAGGTCGGGCTCGACCCAGCGGGCCCTGGCGGTTTCCGACCAGAGCAGGGCTTCGCTGAAATGGCGGGTGGGCAGCCGGCGGTCGCCGAGGGTGGCGACGACGGCGTTGACCCGGTCGACCAGGGGCGATCCGGCGGGGAGGCCCCGGCGGAAATCCTCGATGACCGTCAGGTAGAACTGGGTGATCGTCTCGTGGTAGCCGACGGTGGCGGTGTTGGTACCGCCCACCGACAGGTTGAACTGGCGGATGGCGTCGGGGAGGAGGCGCCGGGCCTGGGCCAGGCCCATCCGGTCGAGGAACCAGAGCCCGGTGGCCAGGTGGGCCTGGTGGGTCCAGGCCGCCTTGGGGAGCCGGCAGGCCCGGAACCCGGCGACGAGGGCCTCGATCTCGGCGTCGGTCTGGAACGGGGCGGGGAGGCTCGTGGGCTGGTCCATAAGGTAGTTGACTGCAAATTTATGCTAAAATCAGCGGTCTTTACAATAATACGGTGATCGGTTAGAATAGTTGCGTTCCAGCAACCACCCAATTTTTCGTTCGAGGACTCCGATGACCGCCGGCCTGCGCGACTTTCTCGAAATTCCCTACGACGAACTCGAGGCCATGAACCTCGAGGCCAAGAATGAGCGGCTGGCCCGGGTCAGCGCGGACAAGATCCGCGACCAGCGGCTCAAGTACCTCACCGCCGAGAAGCGGATCAAGGCGGTGACGGTCTGCTTTGCCGACCTCGAGGGTCGGCTCCACATGCTGGACTACGACAAGAAGTTCCTGCTCAAGTCGGCCGACAACCTGACCTTCGACGGCTCGTCGATCCGCGGCTTCTCGGCCCAGCAGGAATCCGACCTCCGGCTCGGGATCGACTGGCCGGCGTTCTACTGGTTGCCGTCCGACGTGTTCGGGCCCGGCAAGGTGCTGGTCTTCGGCGAGGTGCTCGAGAAGGACGGGAGCCCCTACCTGGCCGACATGCGGGCCAAGCTC
>JAEUJH010000351.1 GCA_016794825.1 Gemmatimonadota bacterium | reverse complement strand
ATCCCCACCAGGAAGGCCCCGCCGTCGCGCGGCCCCTGCACCGCGACCTGGCCGAACGGCACGACCGCCACCGGTCCGAATCGGTACGAGGAAATCGACAGCCGATAGTCCGAGACTCGCGGGTCGGTGAGCCAGCGACTGGCGGCGACCCCGATGGTCTGGGCGACGACCGGGGTGCTCGTCAGCAGCAGGGCCAGACTGAACCCCGACGCTCTCCTCACCGATCCTCCAGCTTGGTGGGGCGGCCACTGGCCAGATCCACCTGGTAGATGGCCATGGTCCGGCAGGCCCGGCTGAGTTCGGCCCGCACCGACCCGGGCCGCAATTCGGTCGGCGCGCTCGTCACGTAGAGGAGCTGCACCTTGATCCGGCTCGAATCGGTTCTGATCTCGACGCTCCGCTCGTAGCAGCGGCCGCCCGCACCATCCTCGGCGTCGCGTCCCTCGGTGAACCAGATTTGATGACCGCTCCGAGTGGTGAGGACCAGCGAATCGGCGGGCGCGGCGACGGCGGCCGCCGAGTCAGCCGGTGGACCGGGGACCGGGGGCGCCGAGCCGCCGCACCCGGTCGCAACCGCCAGCCCCAAGGCAACCAACCCGCCTCGCATCACTGCGGGTCCTCCGAGACCACGAGAGGCGTGGCGTCAGCCGCCACCTGGAGGGTTTCCTGGAGTTTGGGCGATCGACGCAGCAGCCGCAGCCAGAGCGCCAGGCCGACCGCCGCCGCGATCCCCCCGCCCGCCACGGTCGCGATGAGCTGCGCCCGCGGACCCATCCGATCCGGTGCCACCAACGCCACGGCCGTCGCCCCCAAAAACGAAGCTGCCCACGCCACCAGCGGCGTGAGCAGCCATCCGAACAACCGGGCGACGAACCGGAGCAGGGTCATCTCACCCGCGTCGGCCCCCCAGGCCCGTGATGGCCACCAGAACCGCCTGGGCCGGCAGCACCGACACCGCAAAGGTTCCGAGACCAAACGAGGCGCCGGGGAACTTGGCCACCGTGGCCACCGCCATGATGACGGCGGAAAGGACCAGGGTCATGACCACCAGCATGGCGGGATTCGGCGCGCCGGACTTGGCGGTCTGATTGGCCAGGACCCAGGCACCCAGCCACGGCATGTAGGTGCCGACCATCCACCAGATCGGATGGTACCACCAGTTGCTGCCGCCCCCGATTTCGAGCCATCGGTTGGTGTAAACCCCGAGCGGCTGGAGCACGGCGACATCGATGAGGAGATACACCACCGTGGCAAAGAGGCCGATTCCGGCGGCGCCGGCGATCCCCTCGATGCTCCGGGCCCGCGTCCACAGCCCCGGCAGGGCGATCGTGGCGGCGATCCCGACGACGAGGATGGCACCGCACACCAGCAGCTCGGTCATCCCGTCGATTCGGGGCTGAGCCAAGCCAAAGGCGGCGACGAGCGCCGTCTGAAGAACGCCCAACTGGGTGCCCGAACGGAGGACGTGACGGAGTTCGGTGTGGTCGGCGGCGGTCGGCTGAACAGCGGAGGTCATTGGTGCTCCGGACTGGTCAATGATGAGGGAACGCGGTCGAATTTAACGACTTCCGCCACCCGGAGCCAAGCCCGGGAGGGAGACAGGCGCCGCCACCAGCCGGCGGGCCCCGTCGGCGCCCAGCACCACCAGGCGGCCATCCGGGGCCAACCCCGCCACGGTGCCGGCCACAGGCTGGTCGACCTGCCGGCCCCGAAGCCAGTCCCGCCGGTCGAACTCGGCCAGCTCGGCATCAGAGAGCGAGCCCCCCGCTTCTCCGGCGGCAATGACCGCCGCGGCGGCCGTCTCGGCCAGGGTTTCGGGCCCACCCGAGTACCCGAGATCGGCCAGCCGGATGGCCTGGTCGGCCAGCTCTGACGGGATCGGGTTGGCGACGTTGACGCCCACGCCGACGGCCACCCAGCCGGGGCGGTCGCCCAGCCAGCGGGCCTCGCAGAGAATGCCGGCCAGTTTCCGGTCTCGGGCGATCAGGTCGTTCGGCCATTTGACCCCGATCGGGACCCCGGCCGCCGCCTCGAGCGCCGCGGCCAACCGCATGCCGACCCGAAGACTGAGCCCCTCGAGCGCCGGTGGGGCCGTCGGGCGGAGGATGACCGTGAGCCAGAGGCCGCCCGCGCCCGAGGACCATTCCCGCCCCCGGGTACCCCGCCCTTTGGTCTGCTCGCTCGCCACCACCACCGTCGCCGCCGGCGCCCCCTGGCCCGCCAGTTCGTGGGCCAGATCCTGGGTCGAGGCGAGCGAGGCGAACCGATGGAAGACTGGCGCGCTCACCGCCCGAGCCAGCCGAACCAGACGAGACAGAACACGCCGACCACCGCGCAATAGGGCGCGAAGAGGTGGAACCGGCTGCTCCGCAGCAACGCCACCAGGAAGCGGATTGCCACGATGCCCGAGATCAGGGCGGCCACGAAGGCCCAGACCAGGCCCGGGTCGGTGAGGCTCACGCCGGGCGGAATGTCGCGGAGTTCCATGACCCCGGTCCCGGCGATCACGATGATCGACATCAGGAACGAGAACTCGGCCGCCGCCGCGGGCGAGACTCCGGTCCAGAGCGCCGCCGCGATCGTGGCCCCCGAGCGGGATATGGCCGGGATGATGGCCGCCGCCTGCCCGATCCCAATCAGGATCGACCGCCCCACGGTGATCGGGGCGCCGCGGGTCCGTTCCGACGCCCAGCGGGTACTCCAGAGCAGGACCGCCGTGGCCAGGAATTGCCATCCGAGGTCGACCGGCGAGTGGAACATGGCCTCGAACCAGTCGCGCCAAAGGATTCCCGCCACGGCGGCGGGCACCGAGGCCACGACGAGCAACCCGGCGTAGACCCAGGCGGGCCGCTGGCCGGCCACGAGCCCACGCAGCAACTCGGCGATCCGGTGCCGGTAGGCAATGAAGACCGACAGCAGCGTGGCGAGATGAACGACCACCTCGAAGAACACACCCTGGGGCCGATAGCCGACGAATCGCTCCGCCAGCACGAGGTGGCCCGAACTCGAGATCGGCAGGAACTCGGTCAACCCCTGCACCAGTCCCAGCAGGAGGCCCTGCCACCAACTCAAGGTCATCGAACCGCCTCGGCGTAAAGGGCCTCGTACATCGGGACCACGCGCGCGGCCGAGAAGGTCTCGGCGCGCCGGATGGCCGCGTCGCGCATGGCCTGGTAGAGCACCTCGTCCCGCAGCAGGTCGACGGCGCGGCGTCCCATGGCCTCGACCGATCCGGCCGGTTCGAGAATGCCAGACACCCCGTCGTCCACCACCTCCGGCAAGCCGCCGGCGCGGGAGCCGACGACGGGCACGCCACACGCCATCGCCTCGAGCGCCGCCAGGCCGAACGATTCGGACTGCGAGGGGAGCACGAAGAGGTCGCTGGCCCGGAGCAGCGTCGCCACGTTGCCGAGTCGGCCGAGGAATCGGACGTCCGTCTCGACCTTGAGTTCCTGCGCCTCGCGTTCGGCATCGGCGCGCTCGGGGCCGTCACCGATCATGACCAGCGTGGCGGGCATGGCTCGGCGGATGCGGGCGAAGACCCGGACCACGTCGCGAACCCGCTTGACCTCGCGGAAGTTCGAGATGTGAGTGACGACCTTGTGACCCTCGGGCGCCAGCCCGTCGGGCCCCCGCCCCGCTTCCGGTCGATACTCGACCGGATTGACGAAGTTCGGGATCACGCTGATGTGGCAGTTGCTGCAACCGAACGTCCGGACGGTCTCGTCCTTGAGGTACTGCGACACGGCGGTGACCCGGTCGGAGCGCTCGATCGAGAACTTGGTGATGGCGTAGAAACTGGCTTCCTGCCCCACCAGCGTGATGTCGGTGCCGTGGAGCGTGGTGATGACCGGCAACCGGCGCCGGGGCGCCAGCATCTCGCGAGCCAGGAACGCGGTCGTGGCGTGGGGAATGGCGTAATGGACGTGAAGGACGTCGAGCCCTTCGCGGAGCGCCACGTCGTGCTGCTTGCTCGCGAGCGCGAGCGAATAGGGATAGTGCTCGAACAGCGGATAGTGGCCGGTGGTGTCGACTTCGTGGAAGTAGACGCCTTCGATGTACTCGCGCAGCCGGAACGGCATCGCGTAGGTGATGAAATGGACTTCGTGGCCGCGCCGCGCCAGTTCGAGACCGAGTTCGGTCGCGAGCGCGCCGGAGCCGCCGTACGTCGGGTAGCAGGTGATGCCGATCTTCACGGCACGGTACTCCTTTCGGTAACCCGGGCCCATGCCGCCGCGATGTCGGCGGCGAGTTCGTCGGGCGGGCGGGTGGCGTCGACGGCCAGGACCGGCGCCCGCAACTGATGGCGGAACCAGGTTTCCTGGCGTTTGGCGTACTGCCGCGTGGCGGTGGCGACCGCGCCGGCCACCGAATCGCGAGGTCGCAACCCGCCCAGGTATTCGACCGCCTCCCGAACGCCAACGCCATCCATGCCGGGCGCGCCGGGAGCGGCCCCGTCCGCCAGGGCGGCGGCCACCTCCTCGATCAGCCCCCGCCGCACCATCTCCTCGGCCCGAACCTCGATCCGTCGATGGAGCACGGGCCGCGGCACCGTCAGCACCACGTACCAGGGTTCGACGGTCCCGATGGCGCGGGCATGCTGCTGCCAATAGCTCAGCGGCCGGCCCGACAGGAGGCCGACCTCGATGGCCCGGGTGGCCCGCTGCCGGCCGCCGCCGCGGAACCCGGGATCGAGGCGGGATGCCCACCGGACCAAGTCAGTCGTCCCGAGCCCCCCGATCCAGCGTTCGAGCGTCTTCCGCCGCTCGGGATCCATCGGCGGCTCGAGGAACAGCCCGTCGATCAACGCCCGGATGTAGAGCCCGGTGCCACCGACCAGCACGGGCAGCCGACCCCGGGCCCGGATCTCGTCGATCCAGCGGCTCGCGTCCTGGGCAAATTTCCCGGCGCTGTACCGTTGGCCCGGGTCGACCAGGTCGAGGCCGTGGTGCGGCACCCGACGCCGCTCCCTGGCGGTCGGCTTGGCGGTGCCGATGTCGAGCCGGCGGTAGATCTGGCGCGAATCGGCCGAGACGACCTCGAGCGGCCAATGCTCGGCCAGCGCGAGCGCCACCGCGGTCTTCCCGACGGCCGTCGGCCCGACGATGATGGGAACCCTAGCGGCGACCAAACCGGCGCTCCAACTCGTCGACCGGGACGGTGACGATCGTCGAACGGCCATGGACGTCGTGCGGGGGGAGTTCGGTCTCGAACAGCCGGAGCAGGAGCGCCCGCATCTCCGGCTCCGACAGGGCCGTCCCCGCCTTGACCGCCGCCCGGCACGCGAAGGTGGCCGCGAACCGCTCGAGCCGGTTGGCCCAGCCGCCGAACCGGCCCCGCGCCAGGTCCGCCACCATTTCGCGGAAGCAGGCCGTCGCGTCGAAGCGAGGATGCGGGGTCGGGACGGCGTGGAGCACCACGCTCCGGCCGCCGAAGGGCTCCACCTCGAAGCCGATCCGGGTCAACTCCTCGGCAAACCGTTCGACCACCTCGAGTTCCTCGTCGGTGAGTTCGAGGGTGATCGGCAACAGCAGCCGCTGCCCGCTGACCTGCCCCGCCTCGAGTTCGGCCATGACCTGCTCGTAGATGACCCGCTCATGGGCCGAGTGCTGGTCGACGAACACCACGCCCTCGCCGGTCTCGAACACAAGGTAGGTCCGATGGAGCTGGATGACCGGGGCCGAAAAGGTCCGCGCGGCGGCCGGCCCCCGCGGCGCCTCCGCCCCTTCGTCGAGGCTGAGCGGCAGCTCCGCCGACTCGACCGGGCCGCCGCCCCCGACCGTCGGCCGCCAGATCGGCCGGTCGGCCGGCGCCGCGATCGAGGTCGATGCCTCGAGGCTGCCTAACGCGAGCCGCACCGCCTCCTCCACCGCCCGATCGACCGCAAACCGCTCGCGGAACCGGACCTCCAGCTTGGCCGGATGGACGTTGACGTCCACGTCGGCCGGCGGCACGGTAATCCGAAGCAGCAGACTCGGCCGATCGCCGGGGGCAATGGCCGAGCGATAGCCGGCCTCCGCGGCCCGGATCAGGCCCGGATCGCGGAATGGGCGCCCGTTGACGAACAACTGGGTTCGACGCCCGGTCGGCCGGGCCTCGGCGGGCCGCTGGACCATGCCCTCGACGGCCACCGGACCGACCGCGTGGCGGACCGGCACCAGGGTGGCGACCACGTCGCGACCCCAGATGGCGGCCAGGCGGGTCGGTTCGTCCTGCCCCGGCGGCACGGCCAGCCGGACCGACTCGTCGGTGACGAATTCGAAGCCGACGTCCGGATGACAGAGCGCCAGCACCCCGATCACGTCCCAGGCGGCGCGGGCCTCGCTCGCCACCGATCGCAGGAACTTCCGCCGCGCGGGGGTGTTGAAGAAGAGATTGCGGACCGCGACCGTGGTGCCCCGCTGCCGGGCCACCGCGGTCACCCGATCGACCCGGCCGCCCGTGACGGCGACCTCGGTGGCCTCGTCGCCGCCGGTGGAAGTGGCCAGCGTAAAGCGGGAGACCGACGCGATGGCCGGCAAGGCCTCGCCCCGGAATCCGAAGGTGGCCACGCCGACCAGGTCGGCCGCGGTGACGATCTTGCTGGTGGCGTGACGGTCGAGCGCCAGGATGGCGTCCTCCCGGGTCATGCCCGAGCCGTCGTCGCTCACGATGACCGCGCTCTTGCCCCCTTCGGCGATATCGACCCGGACGTGCCGGGCGCCGGCGTCGATCGCGTTCTCGACCAGTTCCTTGACCACCGAGGCCGGACGGTCGACGACCTCACCGGCCGCGATCTGGTTGGCGACGGCATCGGCGAGGATCGTGATGCGGCGGGGCGAAAGCGTGGCGGACACGACTCAATTTAGCCGGTCGACCGGGGCGAGGCCCGCCACCGGCACCCATCCTCGATTGCCGACCCGATCGGTCACCAGCGCCCAGTCGCCCTGACGGCGAACCACCACCACCCGGGTCAGGGCGGGCACGCCGCCCTCGTCCGGCGAGAGGCCGTGCGGCGAGCGCCGGAGCCGGGTGGCGGAGGCGACGTAGGCGCGATCGGTCGACGGCCGGTCGGCCTGCCACGCGGCCCCGAGGCCCAGGCAGCCGATCAGCACGGCGCCCCACCGGAGCCGGGGCCGCCGCCACCACGCGAGCGCCACCGCCGCGGCCGCCCACCAGATGCCTAACGAAATGACGCCGAGTTCCCAGCCCGAGGGGCCCCGGCGCGGCCGGACCTGATGGAGCGGCTCGTATTGCCGCTCGAGGGCACTCCAGAGGGTCCGGGCGGGTGCGGCCCGCGGGGCCAGTTCGAGCGCCCGGGTCAGGAGGGCCGCCGCGGCCGCGTCCTCGCCGGCCAGATAGCGGGCCGCCGCCCCGTGATACCAGGGCTGCCACCGCTCCGGGGTGGCGGCGGCCGCCGCTTCGAACCCCGCCGCCGCCGGCCGGTAGGCGCCGTCTCGATACAGCGTTTCCGGGCTTTCCTGCTGGGCCGACAGCGGCAGGGCCAGCAGCAGCGCGGCGACCAGCCCCGCCCGGCGCCGAACGCTGACCGGCAGTCCGCCCACCAGTTCCGCCGCCTGCCGTCCGAGCGGCCCCACGCCGGAGGAATCTCCCGGGGTGAACCGGAGCCGATCCAGCTCGAGCTTGAGCCGGGCGGCCTCCGTGGCCTGCGGCCGCGCCAGCCCGGCCCGCCGGAGGCTCCGCTCCAGCAGTTCGCCATGCCCTCGATCACTCTCGGGGACCAACCGCGACACCAGATGTTCGAGCGCGGCCACCCCGTCGATCCGTTCCCGCGGCGCCGCGGCCGGCTGGCGACGCCGGAGCCGCCTGACCACGACCGCGCCCGCCAACAGCAGGGCCGGCCCCGCCGCGAGGAGGTTCCAGAGCCACCGGCCCGGCCGCAGCCCGGGCAGCCAGCCGGGCGCCCCGCCCGCGGCCACCAGCGGCGGAACGTCCCGACCGACCAGCCGACTCTTGCCCGGGAGCACCGGAATCACCAGCCCCGCGGCCGTGGCCGACCGGAAGCCCCCGCCGGCCCGATCGAAGTAGTCGTAGCCGAGCGCGGGCAGGGCGATGCTGCCGGCGCTGTCGGACACGAGGAGGAACCGGAACGTCTTGGTGCCGCCCAGCAGCCCACCGCTCTCCCGGGGCGCCTCGTCGGTCTGATCGAGATAGGCGCGGGTCCCGGCCGGCCAGGTGACGTTAGGCGGGGCCCAGAACGCCAGATTGCCGACGCCCGACACGGTGACGTCGATCGGGAGCGGCTCGCCGGCGTGAGCGGGCAGCGACACGATCCGGTAGCCGAGCGAGAGGTCGCCCGCGGTCGGTCCCCGGAACCCGCCGGGCCGACCGGCCTCGGGCAGCGGCTGGATCTCGACGGTCACCGGCGCGCTGGTGGCCACCTCGGGTCGTTCGTCGCCCGAGGCTCGCCGGCTCAGTGGAATGGCGTACTCCAGCCGCGCCGCCGGCACCGTCAGCACCCCGGGAGTGAGCGGGAACGCGACCTGATGGCTCACGAACAGATCGTAGACGTCCTCGCCGACGGCCCGGGTGGCGACGATCCCGGGCACCGCCGGCTGAGGAACGGCCCACACGCCCGCGAGCACGGGAGGCTTCAAGGTCGGCGGCCGGCGGAGGCGCGCCCGGAGCGCCCGGGAAAACCAGGCCCCGGTCAGGACGTCGAGCTGCCCGCCCTGGGGCAGCCGCCGATCGGAGACCACCGTCACCAGCGTGGCCGTGGACCCCGGATCGGGCGGCGGCATGGCGCGGATCAGCTCCATCAACCGCGGATTGGCCGTCGGGTCCGCCGCCGCCGCGCCGACGACCACGATGGTCAGATCCGGCGCCGTTTCCGCGATCGGCCCGACGAACACCAGCACCGGCCCGAACCGCCAACTCCCGACCTCGACCGCGCGGAGGGTCAGGTCGAGTTGGTAGGTCCGCCCCGCCGCCGTCTCGTCGAGGCGCTCGGCCCGCTCCACCACCTCGAACCCGGTCACCTGCGGCAGCTCGACCCGGAAATTTCCCGCCGCGGTGGTCGTGGCCCGGAGGCTGTAGGACACTTCCTCGCCGACCGGCAGCCGAGTTCGGTCGGCCGTGGCCGACACCGCGATCGAGGCCTGGAGGAGCAGCGCGAGCCCGATCACGCTACCAGTCCTTGTCGGTGGCGCTCTTGGCCACCCGACGGCGTTTGAGCTGGTCGGTGCGAACCGTCCGCTCCGCCCGCTCCACCGACCGAAGAATCTGCTCCGCTTCGGCGGGCGACATCGACCCGCCCGAGGGCGGCGGCGGCGCGGCCCCCCCGCCCCGCGGCCGCGGCTGTTGCTGCGGCCGGCTCGACGACGGCGGCGGCGGCTCCCGGCGCGACACCAGTTCGAGATTCCACTTGGCCGCCGCCGAGCCGGGATCGAGGAGCAGCGCGTCGCGGAACCGGTCGGCGGCCTCGCGCCGAAGGGCGTCGCGGCGGGTGGTGTCGCGGCGCGACTCGGTGAGGGCCGCGAGACCCAGGTTGTAGAGCGCCTGGAACCGGAGGGTGGGATCGAACGAACCGGACGCCGCGCCTAACGCCTCCCGGGCGACGTCGAACTGACCGGCCCGGAGCGCGATCGACCCGCCGTTGTACCAGGCCGTGTCGGCGCCCCGACCCCGCCGCGCCGCCCGGGCAAACTCGGCAATGGCCGACGAGGTGTCCCGGGCCCGGAGCCGGGTCATCCCGCCCGCGGGGCGCTGAGCCTCGGCCGGGTCGGGCAGCAGCAGGAACCCGGCGATCGCGACCAGCGCCGCGCGACGCCGAGCCGCGCCCTGCAGCAGCAGGAGGACGAACCCGCCGAGCGCGAAGATCCAGGCCCGGGGCACCAGGTCCTCGGTCCGCCGGCCGCGGACCGGATCCCGATCGAGCGCGGCGAGGGTCTTCCAGACCGCGCCGGCCTGATCGGGAAAATCCGCCGGAACGAGAATCCCCTGCGCTGCGTCGGCCACCATCCGGAGCCGGGCGTCGTCGCGCGCCGTAAAGACGTCATGCCCGGAGCCGTCCTGCTTGTACTCGATCAGCGCCCCGGCTTCGTCGCGAATCGGAATCCGGACCGGCGCGGCACCGCCCTCGCCGACGACGATCAGGGTCACGCCAGCCTCCTTGAGCGCCCCGGCGGCTTCCCGGACGGCGGCCGTGGTGTCGTGGCCCTCGCCATCGGTGAAGATCACCATGGCCCGCGCCCCGCCCTCGGACACCGCCTCGAGGAGTTCCCGCCCCTGCCGCAGCACCGGCGCGAGTTCCGTCCCGCCCTCACTCGCGATGTCGGGATCGAGGGCGTCCAGCTGCAGTTCGACCGCGCCGTCATCGAGCGTCAGCGGCGTCAGGATGTAGCTCCGCCCGGCAAACCCGATCAGTGCCATCCGGTCGCCCCGCGCGTCCTGGAGCAGGCGCCGGGTTTCCCGAATGGCGCGGGCCAGGCGGCTCGGCGCCGCGTCCTCGGCCAGCATCGACCGGCTGACGTCGATGGCAAAGACGACGTTGAGCGCGCGGGTCTCGGTTTCCATGTCGGTCCGCCCCCACCGCGGACCCGCCGCGCCGAGGGCCACGGCGGCGGCCGCCAGCGCCAGCACCACCGGCGCCGCCCGCCCCGCCCGGGCCGCCCGGCCTAACGCCGGCGACCACCCCTCGGCCGCGCGCACCCGGCGGCGCCGGGCAAACCACGCCACCAGCCCGAGCACGAGCCCCACCGCCGGGGCGATCGGAACCAGCAGCGGCGTATCGAAGTTCATGCGACCCGCCGCGACACGGTGGCCGCCGTGAGGAGTTCGACCGCCAGGGCGACGAGGGCCAGCAGCAGCAGCGGTCGGGTCGTCTCGTCCGCCGACCGGTAGCGGACCAGCTCGATCTCCGACCGCTCGAGCTGGTCGATCTGCGCGAAGATCCGACTCAACGCGTCGCTGTCCTTGGCCCGGAAGTACCGCCCCCCGGTGCGGGTCGCGATGTCGGTGAGGAGCGCTTCGTCGATCCGGACCGGCAGCATCTCGTATCGGTACCCGCTCAGCCCCCGACCGGTCGGAATCCGGGCCTCGCCCTCGGTGCCGACGCCGATCGTGTAGACCCGGACGCCCATCGCCGCGGCCGCCTCCGCCGCGGTACGAGGATCGATGGCCCCTCGGTTGTTCTCGCCGTCGGTCAGCAGGAGCACCACCTTGGACCGGCTCTTGACCCGGCGGAGCCGATTCACCGCCGTGGCCAGCCCGCTCCCGATGGCCGTGCCGTCGTCGAGCGTGCCGATCCGAAGATCGAGCACCGCCTGTTCGAGCACCGGATAGTCGAGCGTGATCGGGACCTGGGTCAGCGCCTCGCCCGCGAAGGCGACGAGACCGATCCGGTCGGCGTCGCGACCCCGGATGAACCCGATGGCCTGACGCTTGGCGACCTCGAGCCGATTGGACGGGGCGAAGTCTTCGGCGAGCATGCTGCTCGACACGTCGATCGTGATCACGATCGAGATCCCGTCGCGCTTGACCGTGGTCCGATCGCCCGGGAGGCGGGGTCCGGCGGCGGCGAGAGCAAGCGCCGCGAGCCCGACCGCCCGAAGGGCAACGGGCACATGGGCCAGCCACTCGCCCCGCCCCGCCGCCACGGCCACGCCGGCATCGGCGATCCGGACCGCGCCCGGGCGCCACCGGCGGCGGAGCCAGAGCCACGCGGGGACCGCCAGGAGCAGCAGCAGGAGCCAGGGCCGGGCAAAGGTCATCCCGCCCTCCCGAGCCAGGCCTTGGCCGCGCGAACCAGCCGCTCCACCTCGGCCGGATTGGCGTCGGCCCGGAACCCGATCGCGTCGAACGCCGCCTGGAGCGCCTCGGCTCCGCCGTCCGGGTCACCCCGCCGGGCCCGCGCCTCCGCCACCACTCGCGCCCAGCCGTCGAGCGCCACCCGGATCTCGCCCGCGGCGGCCCAGCGATCCAGCAGCGGCGCCGGGTCGACCGGCGGCGGCGGAGCCGGCGGGGCCACCTCGCGCGGCCGCCGGGCCCGGGCCACCCGCCACCCCAACCCGCCGGCCACCGCGCCGAGAAGCACCGCCAGCGCGCCTAACGGAAGCAGCGACCGCTCGGCCTGCGCCACCAGAGCCGCGGG
>JAEUJH010000348.1 GCA_016794825.1 Gemmatimonadota bacterium | reverse complement strand
TCGGATCCGGACCAGGCAATCTTCCGGATTGCCAGTGGAGCGGACGACTGGCGCAAGGCGGTCCGGGAACAGTTCGACCGCGGCGCCGATTTCATCAAGATCACCAGTCATTTCAGTCGCGACGAAGTCCGGGCCGGCATCGAGGAGGCCCACGCCCTCGGCATGCTCGTCACCTGCGACTGCGAGACCTTCTACATCGACTGGGCGGTGGATGCAGGCGTCGACATGATCGAGCATCCGCTCCCGCGGACCGACGACGTCATCCAGCGGATGGCCGCCAAGGGCGTCGCGTCGGTGCCGACGCTGGTGCCCTATCAGTACATCTTCGACGACGACGGGGGCTACTTCGGCTCGACCTCCCGCCGATTCACCTTTGGCAAGGACGCAAACCTGGACGTCGTCCGCCGGCTCCGGAAGGCGGGTGTGACGCTCGGTGTCGGCACCGATCTGGTCACTGACTGGTATCGCCGGTTGCCGGCGCCCTACCTGACCGAACTCAAGAACCTGATGTCGGTCGGGCTGACGGCGCCCGAGGCGCTGGTGGCCGCCACGAAGACCAACGCCAAGCTGCTCGACATGGACGACAAACTCGGGACGCTCGAGCCCGGCAAGCTGGCCGACGTCCTGGTGGTGCGGGGCAGTCCGGACACGAATCTCGACGACCTGACCCGGGTCGAGTGGGTCATCCGGGATGGCGAGGTCGTGGTCCAGGGGGGAACGGCGGTCCTTCCGTCGCGGAGCCGCACCGGCAGCGCGCCGGCCAAACGGTACTAGAACAGCGAGGCACCTCATGATCCGCAATCCCGCTCCGATCCTCGCGGCTCTGCTGGCTGCGCTCCCGGTCGTCGCCGCGGCACAGCGGCCGCAGCTCTCGGCGGCCACCCGGCGATTCGTCGCGGTGGACACCACCGTCCTCGCCATTCGCAATGTCCGAGTCATCGACGGCACCGGAGCGCCAGCACGCGACGACCAGACCATCGTCGTCCGCGACGGGGCCATCGTGGCCGTGGGCGGCGCCGGTGCCACACCGATCCCCGCGGGGGCGCTGATCATCGACGGCGCCGGGAAGACGGTCATCCCGGGCCTGGTCATGGTGCACGAGCACCTCTACTACCCGGTCGGCCCCGGGATCTACGGCAACTTCACCGAATCGTTCGTCAAGCTCTATCTCGCCGGCGGGGTCACCTCGATGCGGACCGGCGGGAACATGAACGGCTATTCCGAGCTCAACATCCGGAAGGCGGTCGAGCGGGGCGACAAGCCCGGGCCGTGGATCGACGCGACGGCGCCGTACCTCAACGGGCCCAACCAGTTTGCCCAGATGCAGACCCTCACCACCGCGGCCGAGGCCAAGCGGTTCGTCGATTTCTGGGCGGACCAGGGCGCCACCTCGTTCAAGGCCTACATGCAGATCAGCCGTGAGGTTCTCGGCGCGGCCATCAAGGCGGCCCACGCGCGGGGCATGAAGGTGACGGGGCACCTCTGCTCGGTGACGTACCGCGAGGCCGCCGAGCTGGGGATCGACGATCTCGAGCACGGCTTCCTGGCCGCCACCGATTTCGTCGCCGACAAGCGACCCGACCAGTGCCCGAGCCAGGCCAATCAGTCGATTGCCGCGCTCGATCCCGCGGGGGCGGAGTTCAAGAGCCTGGTGGCCGAGTTGGTGAGGCGGAAGGTGGCCATCACCTCGACCATGACCGTCTTCGAGACGTTCACGCCGGGCCGCCCGATGCCACCGGGCACCGAGGTGCTGGTGCCGGAGTTGAAGCGCAGCTTCGATCAGATGCACGCCCGGATTTCGCAGTCGGCCCAATCGCCGTACACCACGCTCTTGCCGAAGGGGATGGCGCTCGAGCTGGCGTTTTCGCGGGCCGGGGGCACGCTCCTGGTGGGTACCGATCCGACCGGCGGCGGGGGGGTGATCCCGGGGTTCTCGAACCAGCGGGCTATCGAG
>JAEUJH010000336.1 GCA_016794825.1 Gemmatimonadota bacterium | reverse complement strand
TCGTGCCGCCCCCCCCGCCGGCCATCCTCGACGCGACCTGGACCACGACCGCCTCGACCCACCAGGCCAGCGTCGGAAGCTCGTTTCAGTATCGCTGCCCGGCCAACGGGACCTTGAACGCGAGCATCTGGGGCACGGTGGCTTACACCGACGACTCGGCGATCTGCGTGGCCGCGGTGCACGCCGGCCAGATCGGGGTTGCTCAGGGCGGCGTGGTGACCATCACGATTCGGCCCGGCTACGGCAACTACGTCTCCACCTCACGGGCCGGGGTGGTCAGTCAGCCCTACGGGCCCTGGACGGGCAGCTTCAGCTTCGGACCCGTCGAGGCCACCGCCACGACCTGGGCAGCCAACGCCGCCGCCGACCGCGGCAAGAACGACCAAGTCTTCATTCGGCAGTGCCCGGCGAATGGCACGGCGTCGACGGTCTGGGGCACCGACATTTACACCGACGACTCGTCGGTCTGCACGGCCGCCGTCCACCAAGGCGCGATTTCCCTGGCCAAAGGCGGCGTGGTCTTCGTAAGGATCGTCCCGGGCCGCTCGGCCTATGCCGGAAGCAGCCGCAACGGAATAATCAGTCGGTCGTGGTCCTCGTATCTCGGGAGCTTCCGATTCGATTGACGCCCCGCGAGATCCCTCGGTCGGTTATCCCGGCTTGATGACGAACCCCTCCTTGGCGGCCGCCAGGGAGAGGCGTTCGTCGTTGGTGACGAACTCCATCGTGGCCGGCGAGTGGTCGGCGGCCACGATGGCCGCGCCCAGCTGAAGGGCGTCCGCGGCGCGAAGGGGATGGAGTCGGAGCGCGCGGGTGGCCTGCTCGCGCACGGCTGCGCTGGCGGGAACTTCGATCCAGTGCTCGGCCACGGCGTGAAGTCGGCCGAGTGCTTGGGCCATGCCGTCCGCCGTCAGCCGCCCCTCGCGCTCGAGTCGGGCGCAAGCGGAGACGCACTCGGTCGAGGTTCCCCACCACACCACCATGGCCGGATCCTCGCGAACCCGCCGGACGGCGGCCTCGGTGCGGGCCGAGGGAACGAGGAGCGGCACGACGGCGGAGGTGTCCCAGAACTTCACCAGCCACCCGCCCGCTCGTCGATGACCAGTGCGACCGGATCGACCCCGGGTTCGAGCGCCGGGAGGGGGAGGTCGAGCCACCGAGCAGCGGGCGGATTGGCGGGCAGCACCAGGAGACCGTGGCTCGCCAGTTCGAGGGCGCTGGGGGGGACACCCTTGGCCGCCACCACCGGACCGAGGCGGGCGACGGGAACCCCGTGGTCGGTGATGACGTAGGTGGCGCCGCCGCGGACCTCCTTGAGGAGGGCACTGAGGTTGTTCTTGGCGTGGGACACAGAGGCTATATTCATCTAGCTATACTAGCCAGAATTTACGCCCTCGTCAATTGTCGCGGCCCCGCTGCTCGCCACCCCGCCCGACCTGGCGCTCGCCCAGGCCGACCTGTTCCAGGAGCGGCGAGTACCGCGGGTCGCCCCGAAGCGGATCGAGCATCGGCTCAACCTTGAGCGACATCAGGTCCGGATGGCGCCGGCGCCGGCCTCGGTCGAGCCAGGCAAAGGACGAGTCGACCTCGCCGAGGATCGCGTAGGAAATGGCGGTCACGAAGGGATGGTCCTCGAGCTGGGCCAGACCCTGGCGGGTGATCGCCTCGATGGCCCGGCGACGAGGCAGCTGGCCGAGGCGCGCCCGGATCAGAATCACGCCGAGCGAATCGCCCGCCCGACGGGAGGCCTCGGCCGCTTGCTGGTACTGACCCAGACCGAAGTAGGCCCGGGCGGCCAACGCATGCGCAAAGGTGAAGGTCGAGTCGAAGTCCAGGATCCGATCGACCTGCGCCAACGCGTCGTCGTACCGGCGCGCGTAGATCAGCGCCTCGCCGACGCCGTGGGCGATCGGGAGGGACAACGGATCGATCCGCCGAGCCAATTCGAGCTGGGCCAGGGCCTCGTCGGCGCGACCTCGCGCGGTCAGCGTGTTGGCGTACCACGACCGCGCCGTGGCGTAGTTCGGGCTCAGCGAAATGGCGCGACGGAACAGGGAGTCCGCCGCGACCCAGTCCCACCCGGCAAAACCGCGCATCAATCCCAATGTCGCGTACGCCTCCCCGAGGCTCGGGTCGAGGCGGCGGGCCGTTTCGGCGGCCTCGATCGCGGCGGGCGGCCCGGCCTCCGGCGTCGCCATGTTGTTGAGCGACATGGCCGCGTACGTGGCGCCGAGCCCGGCGTGCGCCAAGGCAAAGCTCGAGTCGCGACCAATGGCCTGGCGGTAGAGGTCGATCGAGCGGGCCATCGCCTCCGGGGTGCGCCGGTTCCAGAAATGGCGTGCCTGAAGGTAGAGGTCGTACGCCACCGGATCATCGGTGGGACGCCGCCGGCCGCCCGCGAGCGCCAGGCCGAACTCGCGGCCGAGCGCCGCGGTGACTTCCCGCGCGACCGTCTCCTGCAGGGAGATCAGATCACTCGACCGACTATCGTAGCTCGCCGCCCAGCGGTGGAGACCATCTGTCGTCCCGATCAGTTGCACCGTCACCCGATAGCCGGTTCCGCTTCGGCGGAGGCTCCCTTCGAGCACCGTCCCCACGCCGAGTTCGCGGCCGATCTCGCGGGCGTCGACGGCGCGCCCCTTGAACCGGAACGCCGAGGTCCGGGCCACCACGGCCAGCCCCGGCACGGCGCCCAACGAGGCAGTCAGTTCTTCGGTCAGCCCATCGCTCACGTGGTCCTGGTCGGCCATCCCGGTGAGATTCAGGAACGGCAGCACGGCGACGGCCCGGACGGGCTCCCTGCCAAACCGACCCCGCGCGATCCAGCCAACGAGCAGCGCCACCACGGCCACCGCCGCGAGAACCGGCCACCACCCGGGCCGCACCCGCACCGGGGCCGGCTGATGGGGCCGGGCGTTACCCGTCTCACCGACAACGGGACGGGTGGCGAAGGTGGGGAGGTAGGTCCCCTTGGGAATCGTGATCTCGACCGGTTCGGCCTTGCCGTGGGTCGCGAAATACTCGGTCAGTTTGAAGCGAAGCTGGCGGGCCTGGACCCGGACGACCGAGTCCACCGTTGGATCGTAGTCGACCGGGCGACCGAAGACGGCAACGCCGATGGCCTGTTCCCGGAGCCGAGCGCCCCGACCAGCGAGGGCTTCGGCCACCACGTGGCGCAGAAACCGGGTCAGTTGTTCGGACGCGACGAATCCCGGCGACGCGGCAATGCGGTCGACCAGCGTCGCGATCGCAGCGGCCGAAACGGGGGACGCAGGGAGCACCGGACCCATCTCCTCTCGGGCGATCCACTCCCCGCCAAGATCGCCCGCCGAGGGGCCCCCCGGAAGCCTCGGTCCGATCGGACCGGAGGGTCCCAACTACCTCATCAAATAGGCGGTCGCCACCGACGGGCCGGCCGCGGGCGGCAGCATCGACAACTCCGGTGCTGGCCCGTCTCCACCCCGATACCTCAGCGCCAGCGGGGTCGAGGGCCCCGCAATCGATCCGCTGGCGGGGAAGCAGCTTCGAACGGGGTCGGTAAAGGTGGACTGAACGGTGCCGCAGCCGCCTTCGTTGTCCACGGTGATGACGTCCGATGGGTTGTCGACCGCGGTGCAGACACAGGAGCCGCGGTTGCTGCAGCCGGTAACGATGCCGGCGACGGCAACGACGGCGAGACGGACGATAAGCCGGTTTGACATTCAGAGGGTCCGGATGGTTGGGTTCGGCGCCAGTCTATTGCGTGGGGCGAGCTTCGGACAAGGTCGTAACCGGTTATTAACCGACCTCGCATCCGGGTCCCACTGGAGCCCCCCCCCGGCCCGGAGAGTGTCCGGGCCGGGAATCCGGCCTCACCCCCCCCCCCGGGAGCCGCCCCCGAAACTTATCTGCGCCACACACGTAGTCGCCCGAATGCGAGCCATCGAGTTCGAGATCCTCCTCAGTCTGGCCGACGGCGACCGCCACGGGTACGCCATCATCCAGGACATCGAGGCCCGCGGCGCCGAAGCCGCGCGGATCGAAACCGGCACTCTCTATCGGGCCCTCCAGCGACTGGTCGAGGAGGGGTTGGTCCGCCCGGTCGACGGCCCCAACGAGCCGGGTCAGGGCCCCCGACGGCGATACTACCAACTGACCCAGACCGGCCGAGCCCAAGCGTCGGCCGAGGCGCGCCGCCTGGCTGGCCTGGTCGAGGCGGCCCGGGCCGCTCGGCTCCTG
>JAEUJH010000335.1 GCA_016794825.1 Gemmatimonadota bacterium | reverse complement strand
GGAGGAGGAACTCCGGGTCAAGTTCGTCTCGTTCGTGCTCGACAGCACCCAGAGCTACTGGGAACGGGCCTTCCCCGATCTCGGCGCGCAGTACGTGCGGGCCAAGCTGGTCCTGTTCCGCGACGCGGTCGAGTCGGCCTGCGGCTTTGCCCAGGCGGCCACCGGACCCTTCTATTGCCCCGGCGACCAGAAGGTCTACATCGACCTCTCCTTCTTCGACGAACTCGACGCCCGCTTCGGCGCGCCGGGTGATTTTGCCCAGGCCTACGTCCTGGCCCACGAAATCGGCCATCACGTTCAGACCCTGCTCGGGGTCGAGGGGAAAGTCCGCCGCCTGCAGCAGAGCGATCCCGACGGTGCCAACCGGGTCCAGGTCCGGATGGAACTGCAGGCCGATTGCCTGGCGGGCGTCTGGGGTCACGAGGCGGGAGCCGCGGGCCTCCTCCAGGAGGGCGACATCGAGGAAGGCCTCGGCGCGGCGGCCGCCGTGGGCGACGACCGGATCCAGAAGGCGGCCGGGGCGCGGGTCAATCCCGAGGGGTTTACCCACGGGAGTTCGGAACAGCGAATGGAGTGGTTCCGTCGGGGGTATCGCTCGGGGCGGGTCGAGAACTGCGATACCTTCGGGGCCCGTTAGGCGCTCACGAGGAGCAGCTCACCACCAGTTCCCGGCCCCAGGGCGGCGGCGGGTCGGCGTAGTGCTCGAGCCCGGGGTGTTCGTCGAACGGCGTGGCCAGCAGCGATCGGAGTCGTTCGATCTCGCCGTAGTCCTTGAGCCGGGCCCGGTCGATGGCCTGCTGGGCCAGGTAGTTCCGGAGCACGAACTTCGGGTTGACCCGGTTCATCGCGCCCCGCCGGGCCCCGTCGTCCCGCCCCTCCGCCGCCAACCGGGCCCCGTACCGGACGATCCACCCATCGAGCCGCGCCAGGTCGGACACCATGCCCCGGAGTGACTCCGGCGCCGCCGCCGCCCCGCTCGGCACCACGGCCAGGGTCCGGAACCAGCGGGTGTAGTCGACCCGGTTGGCCGCCATCAGCCCGAGCATCTCCGCCACCAGTTCCGGGTCGTCGGCTCGTTCGGTCACCAGGCCGAGCTTGGCGCGGATCAGGGAGCCGTAGGTGGCCTCGAAGCGCGAGGGATACCGGTTGAGGGCGGTATTGGCCGCGTCGAACGGCACCAGCTCGAGCAGCGCCTCGGCAAACCGGGCCAGGTTCCAGAGTCCGATGGCCGGTTGCCGGTCGAAGGCGTAGCGGCCCTCGTGGTCGCTGTGGTTGCAGATGAAACCGGGGTCGTACTCGTCGAGGAACCCGTAGGGCCCGTAGTCGAGGGTCAGGCCGAGCACCGACATGTTGTCGGTGTTCATCACGCCGTGAGCAAATCCCACCGCCATCCACCGCGCCATCAGGTCGGCGGTCCGATCCACGATCCGTTCGAGCCAGCGCCGATGGCGATCCGGCTCTCCGGCCAGATCGGCGTCGTGGAGCCGGATCAGATAGTCGGCCAACTCGGCGACCCGCTCGGGTTGGCCCCGCGCGGCAAAGACCTGGAAGGTGCCGAACCGGACGTGCGACGGCGCCATCCGGATCAGCGTGGCCGCGGTTTCCGGCGCTTCGCGGTAGACGAGGTCGTCGCTCCCGGTGATCGCCAGCGCCCGGGTGGTCGGGATGCCCAGGGCGTGCATGGCCTCCGAGGCGAGGTACTCGCGGATCGTCGACCGGAGCACGGCGCGCCCGTCGCCCATCCGGGAGAATCGGGTCTGGCCGCCGCCCTTGAGATGGAGGTCCCAGCGGTCGCCGCGGTCGCCGATCACCTCGCCCAGGAGAATGGCGCGCCCGTCACCCAACTGCGGGACCCAGACCCCGAACTGGTGCCCGGCGTAGAGCATGGCGATCGGCTCCGCGCCCGGCAGCCGGCGCGAGCCCGACAGGTACGCGGGCGCCTCGGGCTCCGCCGCCTCGGCCGGATCGAGATCGATCAGCGCCGCGGCGTCCGGATTGAAGGCCACCAGGTAGGGATCGCCGAGCGCCGTCGGATCGACGACCTCGTAGTACGCGGGCGGGAGTCGGGCGTAGCTGTTGTCGAAGGCAAGCTCGGTAAGGCGCCGCATCTCCAAACCTAGCACCGACCGATGCGCCAAGGGGCGGATCCCTTGATCCGCCCCTTGGCCGGTCGGCCCGCCCCGCGCCGAGTCGGCGGCACGGGTGGGCCGAACCATGGCGCTACCGCGGCGCGATCAGTCGTCGCGGACGATCCGCCGGGTTCGCAGATCGAAGGTAAAGCTCTTCCCGTTGACGGTGATCGGGACCAGCCGAGTGCCATTGAAGGTGATCGTCACGGTCCGCTCCCGCACGGTGCCGTCGTTGGGCCCGCCCACGACGGTGACCTTGGCCTGTCGGCTGATCGTCCCGGACAGGGGCCAGGTGTCGTCGGTCCGGGGCACCGGAACGACCACGGCGGTGATGGTCACCGCGCCTTCGACCTGGTACTCCCGGTTGCCGTTTTCGGTGTGCCGTTCCCGAGTCGACTCGCCACTGCCGGTGCCGTTCCACGTCCGGGTGGTTTCCTGACCGGCCAGGCCGCTCACGACCAGATCGCGGACCCGGCTGACCTCGGCCGACCAGTGTTCCCGGGTCACCGATCCGTTGATCTCGGCGTGGATCGTCGCCGACGCGGTGGTGAGCGGGTGGTACACCGCCTGGGTGGCGCCGGCCGCGTCCTTGAAGGTGCAGGTCCGGACCACCGTGAGGTTGTTCCGCTGGTGGGTTCCGCACCGGAACGGCACGTCGTCTTCCGCGGCGGCCGCGGCAAAGCCGAGGCCGAGCGGCCCGCCAGCGCCGCCCATCAACTCCACGTCTTCGGCCGCGGCATCGGCCGTCTGGACGGCCAGGTCGCGGTCCATCGTCAGGTCGAGCAACTGGTTGCTCGGGTCGGTTCCATCCTGGTTGCAGGCGGCGAGCGCGGCCACCAGCCCCAGTACGCCGATTCGAGTCAGGGTTTTCACGGGTTCGCTCCCTTGGTGCTTGGTTTCTTGGCGGCGGCCGACTGGCCGCATCACCGAACCTGACGCAGCACGCCGGGGATCGTTAAGCGGAGGGGGTTGGGTTCCGCGGGGCGGCGGAGCGGGTCACGCCGCCGGACAGGATGAAAGCCATTGCATCGGCAGAATCGACCGCCAGGGGCTCGACCCGGGCGGCCGGGAGGATCAGAACGTGGCCCGCAACACTGTACGAGAACGGGACATAGACGGCCACCTGCCCCTCGAGACCGAGGTGCCCGAGCGCGTCCGAGGTCACGAATCCAAGGAGGTAGACCTCGGCCGAGCCATCGCCGATCCGGGCCCGGACCGGCCGGTTGAAGCGCCGCTGTTCGCCGACGAAGGCGTTGAGGAGGTCCTTGATGCTGGTGTAAAGGAGACGGACGAATGGCAGCCGGGCCAGGGCCTGGTCGGTGGTGGCAAGGAGGGTCCGGGTCACCAGGTTCGAGGCGAGCGCCCCGATCAGGGTGACCCCCACCAGCGCCGCCGCGATGCCGAGGCCCGGAATGCTGACCCCCAGCAACCCGTCGACCCAGCGAATGCCGAGCCAGCAGAGGTAGAAGGTCAGCGCCGCCGGGGCGGTGATCAGGAGCCCGCGAAGGAAGTAGTTCGCGAGGCGGCGCATTGGGTTCAGCGGCCGAGCTTGAGTCCGAGACCCACGGTCATGAGGACGTCGGTCTGCATCCGCGATCCGAGCAGCGGCGTGGCGCTCCAGTTGTAGAGGTACGCCTCGCCGTCGAATCGGAGCGTCACCATCGGGGACATCACGATGTGGAGCCCCGCGCCGAGTACTCCGCCCACGTCGAACTGATCGGAGGCGTAGGTGTAGGCCCGGCCGCTGTGGTGGACGGCCGAGAGTCCGGCCCCGACCAACAGGTCGGTACCGGTCAGGCCGTTGGTGGCCCGGTAGACGCCCTTGAGGGAGCCGCCCTGGACCTCGCCATCGAGCACCGTGGCGATCGGGCCGACGGTGACCCGCATGTCGCTGCCGGAGTAGAAGTAGGTGCCCTCGATCCCGAACCGGCCCCGGCCCGACACCGTAATCCGGCCGCCGAGGGCGCCGGTGGTGGTGGCCTCGCCGAGGATGTTCACGACCTGGGATCCGGCTCCGAGGATCGGAATCCGGCCGAGCGCCTGCGTCGGGATGAAGCCGCCGACGAAGGGAGTCAGTTCGATCGTCCGGCCCTGGGCGGACAGGCCCGGGACCAGGAGGGTGGTCAGCCCCAGGAACAGCGCGATTCGTCTTGCCATCACAGCCTCCGTCGGAGGGGCCGAATGATCGTCACCCCCGCGTCACGAGAGCAAGGGCTCGAGGGCGCTCAGGAGGCGGTCGAGGTCGGCGGGTTCGAGGTCGCCCATGTGGCCGATCCGGATCAGGGGGCCCTGGTCCGGGTGGACGGCCTGGCCAACCAGGTACCCCTGGTCGGCCAGGGCCCGGGCCACCTGAGCCGGGTCCCGATCGGTCAGAGCCAGCGCCGACACCGTGGGCGATCGGCGGCCCTCCGGGGCCAGCAGCCGAACGCCGGGGATCCCGGCGGCCCAGGCGTGGCACCGAGCGGCCATGGCCGCGTGGCGGTCCCAGCGGGCCGGCCACCCGCCCGCCGCCGCCACCCGGCGAAGTTGGTGGACCAGAGCCATGAACTGCGACAGGGCGGGCGTTTCCCAGACTCGGTGCTCGGCGGCCATCCGGGTCCACCGGGCCAGGTTGAAGTAGTACCCGACGTCCTCGATGGTCCGGGCGCGAGCCTCGAGCCGCTCGCTCACCGCCCCGAACGCGAGGCCCGGCGGGATGGCCAGGGCCTTCTGGGAACTGGTGACGATGCAGTCGACCCCGATCCGGTCCATCTCGATCGGGAGGCCGCCCACCGAGCTGATCCCGTCGACCAGCAGCATCACGTCGGGCCGCTTCCGGACCACCGCGGCCAGATCGGCCAGCGGCGCCAGGGCGCCGGTGCTCGATTCGGAATGGACCAGCGCCACCGCGTCGATCCGCGGCCCGTCGAGCAGCTGGTCCAGCTGGTCGGCCTCCAGCGTCCTGCCTAACGGAACCGACACCCGGACCACGTCCTTGCCGCAATGCTCGGCGATCCGGGCAAAGTATTCGCCGAAGTAGCCGCTGGTCACCACCAGGACCCGGTGGCGCACGGCGCCGCGGATGGCCCCCTCGAGGAGGCCGGTGCCGGACGAGGTGACCGCGAAGACCGGCCGGCTGGTCCCGAACACGGCGCGGAGCGACGGCTGGATTTCCTCGAGCACTTCGGTCATCCGGTGGCCGTAGTGCGGAAACATCGGTTCCTGCATGGCCGCCAGGACGTCCGGATGGACGCCAGTGGGGCCAGGCAGGAAATTCCGTCCGAAGGTCATCGTGGGGCGGTCCAGGCGTCGGGGCGTTCCGAACCTATCCGAATCCGGTCCGGCGGCAAGTTGACAGAACCGCGCGGCCGACCACATTCCGGGGCGCCGCGTCCTTCCCCCGGAGGCTCGAATGACCGATCCGCTGTCCCGCCGCTCGTTTCTGGGCACCGCCGCCGCGGTGGCGGCCGCGCCGAGTCTCGACGCCCGCTTTCCGGCGCCGGCCGTGATCCGGTCGTCGCAGGCGCGGTACGCGGCCGTCGCCTCCGCCAATGGTATCAGGGGGGTCACGAAAGCCGTCGAACTGATGACCCAGGGCGCCGACACGCTGGACGCCGGGGTCGAAGGGGTCAAGATCCAGGAACTCGACCCCGAGGACATGTCGGTCGGGTACGGCGGGCTCCCCAACGAAGAGGGAGTCGTGCAACTCGACGCGAGCTGCATGCACGGGCCGAGTCGGCGGGCGGGGGCGGTGGCCTGCCTCGAGGGCATCAAGACGCCGAGCGAAGTGGCCCGCCTGGTTCTCAAATACACCAACCACATCCTCCTGGTCGGGGCCGGCGCCAAGCGCTTTGCCCTGTCCTACGGCTTCAAGGAGGAGGACCTCCTCACCCCCAGATCGCGCGAGGCCTGGCTCCGCTGGCGCGCCAATCGAGGCCGCGACGACGATTGGGTCGACGTGCCCGCCGGGCAACCGATCGGCCCCCGACCCACCGGGACGATCAACCTCAACACCATCAACGCCAAGGGCGAGATCTCCTCGGTCACCACCACCAGCGGCCTGGCCTGGAAGATTCCCGGTCGCTCCGGCGACTCGCCGATCGTGGGGGCCGGCCAGTACACCGACAACACCATCGGCGCCGCCGGCTCGACCGGGCTCGGCGAGGCCAACATCATGGCGTGCGGTGGCTTCCTGACCGTCGAGCACATGCGCCAGGGGATGAAGCCGACCGACGCCGCCCTCGCCACGCTCAAGCGGGTCCTGGCCATGGCGCCGCCCCGCCTGGTCGACGAGCGGGGCCGGCCCCGCTTCCAGCTCGAGTTCTACGCCCTCAACAAGGCCGGCGAGTTCGGCTCGGCGTCGTTCTTCCCGTCGAAGTACGCCGCTCACGACGGGCGCGAGGGTCGGATCCTCGACACCGCGCCGCTCTTTCCCCGATGATCCGTCGCTTCGTTCTGGCCGTCCTCCTCGCGGCCGCGGCGGCTCCCGCCGCGGCCCAGGAGCCGTGGCGGTCGAGCTACTTCCCGTACCTGATGGGGAATCCGACCGACGGCTTTACCGTCGTCGGTCGCTGGCAGCGAACCCGGAACGCGCCCTACTTCGTTTCCCGGACCGACGCCGAGGACGTCATCAACCCGATCACGTTTCGGGGCGCGCTCTCCGCGGAGGCCGGGATCGGTACCCTCGGCAGCCGGTTTGCGCGGGTCGAGTTCCGGGCGCCCGGCCTGGTCGACGGCTGGCGCTTCCGCGGGTTGCTCGGCGCCGAGCGGGTGGGACGATTTGCCTACTACGGCCTCGGGGGCGACATCGAGCGGGCCGAGTCCGCCGCCGACCCGAACGCGTCGTTCTATCGGGTCCATCGGAGCCGCTACCTGGGCCGGGCCGAGGTATCCAGGAAGATCCACGGCGGCCTGCGCGTGGCCCTGGCGGCCGCGCTCGATCGGACCGATTTCAATCGGCTTCGCGATTCCTCGATGTTCGCGTCGCAGTTCGGCGCCCGGGTGGCTCGAACCGATCTGGTCCTCCGGCCCGCGCTGGTGCTCGACACGCGCGATCTCGAGTTCACGCCGGGCAACGGCCTCCTGCTCGAGGTGGGCGCCGGGTTCGGCACGGCGCGCGAGTCGAGCCCCGGCAACGACCAGAGCCTCTACGCCTTCGGCTACGCCCACCTCCGCGGCTTCATTTCGCCGCGCGAAGGGACGGTCATCGCGGGTCGGTATCTCGTCCGGGCCATGGAGGACGCGGCGCCGTTCGCGGCCCGGTTCGGGCTGCCGGGCTGGGAGCGCGACGTCTCGTTCTCCGGCCCGGATGGACATCGGAGCTTTCCGACCGGCGCGTTGGCCGGCACCGGGGTCCAGCTGGCCAGCCTCGAGGTCCGCCACGACCTCCTCAACGCCGGCGACCTCGGCGCCGTGACGCTCGTCGGGTTTGCCGACTTTGCCCACGTCGAGGACAACGCGGCCCGGTTCCGCTACCAGACCGACCAATGGGGCGGCGGGGCCGGCGTGGCCCTGCGCGTCCTCCGCTCCGCCATCCTCAGCATCAACTTTGCCGGCGGCGCCAACGGCTTCAACTTCTCGATGGGCACCGGCTGGGCGTTCTAGGTCACCCGCCAGCCGGGCCAGCCTGAGCGGCGGCCCTGCTGGTCATCCTCGGTTCCGGGCGATATCGTCTCCCACCCCCCTCTGGGAGAACTCGATGGTCGCCTTGTCCTCGCTCTGGCTCCCGATCCTGTTGTCCGCCGTCGCCGTGTTCATCCTGAGTTCGATCATCCACATGGCCACCCCGTGGCACAAGAACGACTACCCCAAGCTCCCCAACGAGGACGCGGTGGCCGATGCGCTCCGGCCGCTCGCACTCCAGCCCGGCGACTACATGCTGCCCCGGGCCGAGAGTTCGAAGGAAATGGGCACGCCGGCGTTCGTGGAGAAGCTGGAGCGGGGGCCGGTCCTGATGATGACCGTCATACCGAACGGTCAATGGACCATGGGTCGGAACCTGATGCTGTGGTTCGTCTACTCGCTGGTGGTGGGGCTGTTCTCGGCCTACCTGACGAGCCGGAGCCTCGGGGCGGGCACCGACTACCTCCGCGTCTTCCAGCTGGCCGGG
>JAEUJH010000934.1 GCA_016794825.1 Gemmatimonadota bacterium | reverse complement strand
GGCGCGTTCGCCCCAGCGGAGGCGCTGGGTCTCGAGCGAGACGCCGACGGCATTCCCCTGCGCGCTCACGGCCCAGCCATCGCGGGCCAGCGTGTTCTCGAGTCCGATCCGAAGGGTGAGGTCCTGAAAAGTCCGTCGCGGTGGCGGCGCGGTCGGATCGATCCGCTGATCGACCTGCCCCGCGCTGCTCAGGTCCACGCTGGGCAGCACCCGGGCTCGCTCGAGGCCGAGGCGGTTGAGCACCTTGAGCGGAGCGCGGCCCGATTCGACCCAGGTTCCATCGGCGCGGACCAGGTAGACCGTCACCTCGGATTCGCCCGCGGGGAGCCGCCAGCCGACCGGTCGGTACCGAACAACGGTCCCGACCACCTCGAGGGCGGCCGACACGTCGGTGGCGCCGACCACGACGGCCAGCCGTTCGCTCGGCGCCAGCCCGCGACTCAACTCGAACTCGAGCGCCGATCGGTTGGCGACGAATCGATCCGGGGACCAGCGGGGCCGGACCACAATGACCGAGTCCGGCCCCGAGACCGAGGCCCCGGCGGAGGGCTGCGCCGTCGCCGGGGATCCGAGGGTCACGAGCAACGCGGTCAGCAGAACGCCGGAATCGACGCGACGCCGGCGGACGGCGGGAGACCGGCTGGTGGTCGGATTCGACCGGACGAAACGGAACATGGCGCGGGGGCTCCTCTCGGTCGGCGGGTCGCGTCGTTCGTCAAGGCACGATGTAGCGGATTCGCAGGGTCGGCTGCTGGGAGGGAGATTGGGCCGTTTCCCGCGAGTAGCCGTACATCAGCGGGCCGTTGCCTCGAAGGGCAAAGCCGTGGTTGGGCTCACCCGCCAGGATCGCGGTCACCGGGCCCTTGACGTCATACACCGCGGTGGCCCCGGGCGTCACGTTCCGCGACACGCCGTGCCACTGCACCGTCGGCTGGTTGGTGGCGTTGACCGAGCCTTCGCGCCAGGTGCCCTGCACCTTGCCGACCTCGACCGGGTTGGAACCCGACGAGAGCGACTTGAAGCTCACCACCAGCTCGGCCGCCTGAATCACCGCGCCGGCGGGAAGCGCCTTCAGGTCGAAGTGGAGAAAGGCGACCTTGTCGGGGAGGCCGACCACCAGATCGCCGTTGGCGAAGTTGGTGGCGACGTTGCCCTGGACCCTCGCGTCGGCGTTGGCCTTGAGGTCGGCCACGAGGATCGGCTTGGATCCGGTCGGCGGGGCGATCTGCGCCGCCGCCGCGACGGGCATCAGGAGGGCCAGGGCGGCCGGCGCGGACCAGAGCCGCGAGGGGATTCGACGAGGGAGCGAACGCATGGGATACCTCCAGGTGAACGGGATGACGACTCGACGACTTCGGACAGCATGGCGTCGAAGCCCGTTCGATCTGGACATCGCGGGGACCAGCGGGGACACGCGAGGTGGATGGCCGCGTCAGACGCGACCATCAGGACGGCGGCAAATCCGGATTTGGAGGGGAGGGTCAGCGACCCGATTCGTGGAACGCGAGCATCCGTCCGACCAGGACGTCGAGCGCCTGACTGGTTCGGCCGCCGATCAAGTCGGCGGCGTTGGTCACCGCGATCACGCCGATGCCCCGGCCGAGCCCGAGCCAGGCGACCGAGTGATTGACCGTGTTGGAGCCCTCGTGCGCGGCCGCCCGTCCCCCCGCCCAGGTCCGGGTGACCAGCACCCAGCCGAGGCCGTAGCCGTCGGCGCCGGCCAGCGGTACCCGGGCGGTAAAGAGGTCGCGACCGGTGGCGGGCGCGATCAGGGTCGAGGTGCCCGCGTCGGCCACCAGGAACTCACGGATCAGGCGGGCCCAGTCGCCAAGCGGCAGGTGCGCCCGTCCGGCGGCGGAGAGCCCCGGTGGATTGTCGCACCCCTCGCACGGCACCCAGGTCCCGCTCTGGAGCGAGTGGGCCACCGGTTGATCGGTGGCGCCCGCGGCCGCCTGCGGCCCCCAGCCGAGCCCGGAAATGCCTAACGGCTGGAGGAGGCGAGCGGCCAGGAGATCCTCGAACACGCCGCCCCAGGCCCGTTCGATCATGGCGCCGGCCAGGACGTAGCCGAGGTTGCTGTAGGCATAGCCGCCCACCGGCCCGACCGGCGCGGCGGCCACGGTCCACGCCACCAGGCTGGCCCGCTGCGACACCGCCGTCGCGCCGACGAACGCCGCCCCCGGCGGGTCGTTCCGGATCCCGCCTCGGTGCGACAGCAGGTCGGCCAGGGTCACGTCGCGATACTCGGTCCGCATGGTGGCGGCGAGTTCCGGAAACGCCTGCCCGACCGTGGTGCTCCAGGCGATCTTGCCCTGGTCGACCGCGATCGCACCGAGCGCGGCGGTGACGGCCTTGAGGTTGGACCCGATGTGCCACTTGTCGTCGACCGTCGCCGCCGGGCCGCCGGTGGCGCGTCGGGAGCCCGTCACCGCCAGGCCGACCGTTCCAGTCCGGGTGACGATCGCCCCGCCCATGGCCGGCAGATCGAAGGCCCGGCGGACCGAGTCGACGATCCGATCGAGCCCCGGCGGCGCCACCCGGAGTTCGAGCGTGGCCGACACCGATCCGGTCGTGGCGGTGATCGTGGTGGTACCGAGTCCCACCGCCACGACGGAGCCACCGGCGGTGACGGTCGCCACCGCCTCGTTGTCCGAATGCCACGAAATCGGGACCGCCGTCCGGAGGCCCTGGGCCGTCCGCGCGTCGGCTCGAGCCACCAGGGTCTCGCCCGGGGCCAGGACGGCCCGATTGGGCGAGACCGTCAGCAGGGCGGCCGGGGCCGGTGGGGCCGGCCCCGTGTCGCCGGAACCGCACGCCACCAGAAGGGTCACGCCCGCGACCCCCGCGACC
>JAEUJH010000317.1 GCA_016794825.1 Gemmatimonadota bacterium | reverse complement strand
GTTCCGGGGCAAGCTTCCGGTGAGCGTTTCGGGTGGCGGTTCGATCGCGCTCCATCGGGATGGGCGGCGGGTACCCGACACCGTGACCGCGCATTTCCGATACGACGACGGCAGCGCGGTGACGTACGAGGCGTCGCTGGCTAACAGCTTTGGCAACCAGCGGGAGGTGCTGCGCGGCACCAACGGCGCGTTCGACCTGGCGTGGACGCACGGCTGGATGTTCAAGGAAGTGGACGCGACCACCCTCGGCTGGGAGGTCTACGCGCTCCGGCAGCAGTTCCATCAGGACGAGGGCATCATCCTGATTGCCGACGCGACCAAGCTCGCGGCCCAGGGCCAGCTCAAGGCGGGCATCGGCCTGCCGTACTCGCCGCTCTACTACGCCCTGGCCGACTTCCTCAGGAGCGTGGCGTTTCCGAACGTGCCGGTGCCTTGCGGGGCCAAGGAGGGACTGGAGGCGACGATCGTGGGGATTCGGGCCAATCAGGCGGTGACGTCGGGGACGACCGTTGCCATCGAGGGGTAAAGCGGGCAGGCGGCAAGCCGCCTGCCCCGGAACTGCGTCTACGGCTTGCCGAAATACACGCCGCCGGCAATGGCCAGCTGCGATCCGTCCCTGATGCCGAATCGGGCTTCGACGAACGGCACCACGTTACCCATGGCCTTGAACTTGATCCCGCCCAGCACGTTCAAGCCGAAATCGGACGAGCTGCAGTCGATCGTGGCGGGACAGTTGTCGACCGAGGCGCTGGCGAACGACACGCCGGCGCCGACGTACGGGCTCACCGAGCCGCTGGACTTGATGTTGTAGACCCCGTTGCCGGTCAGCTCCCAGAGGGTCCCGTAGTCCGGGAAGAAGTAGTCGAACGTGGCCAGCGCCGTGATCCCCTTGTCCTTCAACGCCTGACCGAGCGGAAAGCCGAGCCGGGCGCCGACACCGAAGTCGGCATCGTCACCCCACACCACGTTGGCGCCGAACTGGACCTGCGCCTCGGCCGGCTTGGACGCCAGCCCGACCAACAGGACCGCACCCGCCACCGCCATCGCCAGCTTTTTCATCCTGCCTCCTTGAGGGTAGTGTGACGTCTCCGACTATTGTGCCCGGGTCGATTGCCAGGCAACCAATTCCCACCGTCCGTTCCGCCGAACGTGAACCGTGGTGAAGAGCAGGTCCACCGCCACCGCCTGCCCATTCATTTGGACGCGAACTCGGACTTTGCCGTTGCCAACCGCGGTGAGTCCATAAATCCGATACGTACTTTCGACCGGAATCACCTCATCGTAGACGATTCGGCCGGTGGCCACCGTTTCGATGAAATGCGCCTTGGACTCGATCAAGGCGTTGGAATGGACGTAGACGAGCTCATCGGCCAGGAGGTTTCGAAGGGCGGCGGTATCGCGCCCGACCTGGGCCGCGAACCGGGCCCGGTCGGCGGCCTGGACCTCGGCCACCAGGTCGTCGGACGCCTCCACGACCGGCTCGATCCGGATGTTCCGGTACCGGATGCCGGTGTGATCGCCCTGGAGCATGAGGGGGCCGGGCGCCGCTTCGTCGCTGTCGAGCGCCCCACCCGTAATCCCCGGAATCTCCTGACCGTCGATGATCGTGACGCCGTTCAGGACCACGGTCAGCCGGCGGCCGAGCAGCGTGATCTCGAAGGACTGCCACTCCCCGGCCCGCTTGGCGGGGAGCGAGGTTGGCGTCACCTGGCCGTAGACGCCGCCCATCCGCCGGGATCCGGGCGCGTTGCCGAAGTCGTCCTGGACCTGCACCTCATGACGGCCGCGGAGGTAGATCCCGCTGTTGCCGCCCGGACCCAGGTTGACCTCGAGCCGGAGGCGGAAGTCGCGGAACGCGGCCCGGCTTACGAGATCCGCGCTCGGCGGCGTGTTGGACAGGACCCCACCTTCGAAAGACCAGCCGTTCCGCTCCCGCGGATCGCGGATCTGCCAGCCAGCCAGCCCGTCCGCCAGCAGGTCCACCGCCGGCCCGAACCGGACCGGCCCCGACCGTTCGAGTCGCGGCGCCCGGACACCCGTGAACGGATAGCGCCGGCCGTCGGAACCCAGCATGACCCCGCTGATCCGGTCGGCGCCCTGGAAGCTCCCCTCGACCCGGCTCGGCCGATCGTTCGGGCGGCCTTCCACCGGCCAGTCGAACCGGAACTCGCCACCCACGAGCTCGATGTTCGCGATCGGCGTCGCGTGGCCGAAACGGCCCTGAAACCGCCCGCTCAGGTTGGAGCTGATCGCCCCGGTCCGGCCGGTCACCTCGAACCAGGACGGAAACCGGAGCGTGTCGCCCACGGTCATCGTCAGGTCCCACCGGCCTACCAAGCCGGGGGCCTGCACCCCGGCGACGAGCATCCACCCCGCGAGCA
>JAEUJH010000182.1 GCA_016794825.1 Gemmatimonadota bacterium | reverse complement strand
CGGCTGTAGATTCCCCCCCGGAATGGCCGCCATGAGAACCGAGTCCTTCGACACGCTGTTCAAAGCCCTCCGCAAGGGAGAGGTGCCGGGCTCATTGTACCTCCACGGCCCGGAGGACGTCCTCAAGGAAGAAGTCGTGGCCGAGGTCCTCGACCGCGCCGTCGATCCATCGCTGCGCGACTTCAATTACGACCAGCGGTCCGCGGCCTCCCTCGACTCCGAACAGGCGGAGACCCTCTGCACCACGCTGCCGATGATGGCGGATCGGCGGGTGGTGGTCATTCGCGACATCGAGGCCTGGAACAAGCGCGCCAAGGCCAAGGCCGCCGTCATCCGCTACCTCGAGCGGCCGGCGGCCGAGACGATTCTGGTTCTGGTCCAAGGCAGCACCGAGGAGGACGTCGACGCCGACCTCGCGGCCAAGACGCTCTCGGTCCGGATGGACCCGCTCCCGAGCGACCGGGCCCAGCGATGGCTCCTGCGCCGCGCCGAGCAGCTCGGCGTCGTGCTCGAGGAGTCCGCTGCCGAACACCTCGTCAAAGTCACCGGTGGCAGCCTCAGCGAAATTCGCTCCGAACTGGACAAGCTCGCCGGCCTCGGAGGTGGCGCGCCGCTGACGCTCGATCGCGTCGCCGATCTGCTCGGCATCCGTCACGGCGAAACCCAGGCCGATTGGCGTGATCTCGTCCTCCTGGGCGAGGTCGGCCGCGCGGTGACGATCCTGCCCCACCTCCTTGCCCAAACCGGCGTCTCCGGCGTCGGGCTGGTATCCACCTTGGCCCCGGCCGTCACCGGCATCGGCCTGGCTCGAAGCCTCTATGATCGAGGCACCCGGGGCGGCCCGCTGGCCAACGCGGTCAAACAGGCGCTCTTCCGAATCCGGCCCCCGCACCGCTTCGGCTACGACCAGGCTGCCAGTCTCTGGGCCCGGGTTGCCCCGGCGTGGCCGGCGGCGCGAGTCGAGGCGGCCTTCGTCGCCCTGCGGCGCGCCGACGAGCGGCTCAAGAACACGGCCGTGTCCGACGAACGGGCCATTCTCTTCGACCTTTGCATGGAGCTTGCCCTGCCATGGCAACGCGCCGCCTGACGGTTTCCTTCGCGGCCGTCCTCGTTCTCTCCTTGGCGGGGTCGGTGGCGGTTGCCCAGACCGAGCCCCGGCTCGTGGCGGCCGTTCAGCTCGCCCAGAACGGGATGCCCGACTCGGCCCGCGCCATCGTGCAACGGCTCCAGGCCGCTACCGAGCCGTCCGATTCGCTCTACCCCGAAATCCTCTACAGCGCCGGACTGGTCGCCGCCACCGAGCACGACCGTCGCATCCTCCTTCGTCGGGTCATCGTCGAGTACTCGACGTCGGCCTGGGCCGATGACGCGCTCTTCCTGCTGGGCCAGGTGGAATACGCCAACGGCAACCCGGGGTCCGCGCTGGCCCAGTTTACCCGGCTCGTCGGCGACTATCCGACCAGTCCGCTCATCGCCCTCGCCGGATTCTGGGGCGCCCGTGCCGCGGGCGACGTCCAGAACGGCGCGGAGGCGTGTCGGTTGGCCGACCTCGGTCTGGCCGCCAAAACGGACGACGTCGAACTCCGGAACCAGCTCGAGTATCAGCGGCAGCGGTGTTCGGCCCTGGTGGCCATGAACCGCGACACCGCCAAGCCGGCCGCCCCGACCACCCCGGCGCCGACGCCGACCCCCAAACCCGTCAAGCCGGAACCGGAACCGCCTGCCCAGGCGGCCACCAAGGGGATCTGGGTTCAGACCATCGCGGCCCCGACCCAGGCCAAGGCGGACGAAACCGTCGCGAGCCTCAAACGCGCCGGCTTCGAGGCGCAGGTCGTGCGCGAGGGCGGCTTCTTCAAGGTCCGCGCCGGCCCGTTCGCGACCCGCGCCGCCGCCAGCACCGCCCTCGCGCGGATCCGGTCGCGGTTAGGCGGCAAGCCGTTCGTCGTCGTCGTCGACCGCTGACCGCGAGCGCGCCGTGAGCCTGTCCCTCTCGGAAAACACGCCCCTCCTCAAGCAGTACAAGGAGATCAAGTCGCATCACCGCGACAAGATCCTCTTTTTCCGGATGGGCGATTTCTACGAGATGTTCTACGACGACGCCGAGGTCGCGTCGCGACTCCTCAACATCACGCTGACCGCTCGCGGCGACGGGGTTCCCCTGGCCGGCGTTCCCGTCAAGGCCGCGGCCGAGTACCTGAAGCAGTTGGTCGCCGGCGGCCACCGGGTGGCGATCTGCGAGCAGGTGGAGGATCCCAAGAAGGCCAAAGGCATCGTCCGCCGCGAGGTCGTCGAAACCGTCACCCCGGGCGCCCTGCTCGAGGAAGATTGGCTCCCCGGAAGCCGCAACAACTTCATCGTCGCCCTCCACCCGGGCGACGATCGGCATTCCGCGGGCCTGGCCGCCATCGACCTCTCGACCGGCGAGTTCTTCCTCGAGACCCTGCCGGCCGAACGGCTCGACGAAGCGCTCGGCCGGATCGCGCCGGCCGAGTTGGTCGTTCCGCCCGAGGCGGAGTCCACCAGCCACGAAGGGATGCGAACCCGCCGGGAAAGCTGGGAGTTCGACGCCGAGCTCGCGAGTGAGGAACTCTGCCGCCGGTTCGCGGTCGCGTCGCTCGATGGCTGGGGACTCGAAGCGGACGACCGCGCCGCGGTCGGCGCCGCCGGAGCGTTGCTCCGCTATCTGACGGAAATTCAGCCCGGCGGGCTGGCCCACCTGCTCCGACCCGCCATCCGCCGATCCGAGCGGTTCCTCTGGCTCGACGAGATGACCCGCCGGAACCTCGAATTGGTCGAGCCGCTCCGGGCCGGTAGTCGCGGCGTGACGCTGCTCGAGGCCCTCGACGCGACCGTCACGCCCATGGGCGCCCGGTTGCTCCGCCAATGGGTTCTCTCGCCGCTTCGGGAGGTGGCCGAGATCAATCGCCGCCTCGACGCCGTCCAGGCGGCGGTGGAGCGGCCCGGTCCCCGCGCCGATGCCCGCGAAGCCCTCGACGGGGTTCGCGACGTCGAGCGACTCGCGGGTCGGGCCGCGGCCGGTCGGGCCAACCCGCGCGAACTCGGGGCACTGCGCGATTCCTTTCGCCGCCTGCCCCGGGTCGCGGCCGCGCTGGCCGATCTGATCCCGGGCGGGCAGCCTGACCACCCCCTCGCCGAGCTGTTGACCGATCTCGACCGACTCGAGGACCTCACCTCCGAGCTCGAGACGGCGTTGACCGATCGGCCTCCGGTCAACCTCGCCGATGGCGGCGTCATCCGGCCGGGATTCGACCCCGAACTCGACGAGTCACGCAGCCTCCGCGATGGCGGCAAGCAGTACATCGCGTCGATCCAGCAGCGGGAGCGCGACCGGACCGGCATCGGGTCGCTCAAGGTCGGCTACAACAAGGTGTTCGGGTTCTTCCTCGAGGTCACCCGAACCCATTCGGCCCGGATCCCGGCCGACTACGAACGGCGCCAGACCCTCGCCACCGCCGAGCGGTACGTGACGCCCGAGCTCAAGGAATACGAAGCCAAGGTGCTCGGCGCCGAGGAGCGGATGGCGGCCCGCGAAGCGGAGTTGTTCAACGCGCTCCGCAGCCAGGTCGGCGCGGCCATCGGCCGGATCCAGCGAACCGCCCGGATCCTCGCCCGTCTCGACGTCTGGACCGGTCTGGCCGAAACGGCGGTGCTCCATCGGTACGTCCGGCCGGTCGTGTCGGATGGGTTCGATCTGACGCTTGCCCAGAGCCGGCACCCGGTCATCGAACGACTGATGCCCCGGGAGTCGTTCATCCCGAACGACGTGAAGTTCGAGGCCGCGAGCCGGGTCCAGCTCGTCACCGGCCCCAACATGGCCGGTAAATCGACGATCCTCCGCCAGATCGGCCTGGTCGTCGTCATGGCCCAGCTCGGATCGTTCGTTCCCGCGGCCCACGCCTCGATCGGCGTGGTCGACCGGCTCTTTACCCGAGTCGGCGCGAGCGACAACCTGGCCCGGGGTCAGTCCACCTTCATGGTGGAAATGAGCGAGACCAGCGCGATCCTCCACAACGCGAGCCCCAGGAGTCTCGTCCTCCTCGACGAGATCGGCCGCGGGACCTCGACCTACGACGGCGTCGCGATAGCCTGGGCGGTGACCGAGCACCTCCACGACCGGGTCGGCTGCAAGACGATGTTCGCGACCCACTACCACGAACTGATGCAGCTGCCTGAGCGGCTGGCCCACGCCCGCAACATGAACGTGGCGGTCCGCGAAACCGGGGACACCGTGGTGTTCCTCCATCGCCTCGAAGCCGGCGGGACCGACCGTTCCTACGGAATCCACGTCGCCCAGCTCGCCGGGCTGCCCGATCAGGTCGTGGAGCGGGCGCGCGAAGTGCTCCTGACCCTCGAGGGCGAACACCGGATGGTCCCGGGCGAGGCTCCGACCCCCGATGAGGGTCAGCTCGCGCTCTTCGGCGAGCGACCCGCCCGAAGTCGGACCCGGAGCACTGACACCGTCGCCAAACCTCCCGTCGCGCCGGCGGACCCGCTCCGACTGGCCCTGGCGGCGCTCGACCTCGACCAACTGACGCCCCTCGAGGCCCTCAACCGACTGGCGGAGCTCAAGCGGAAGGCGGATCCCGCCTCGTGATCCGTCGGGGGCTCGGATTCGGCCTGGTGTGCTGCCTCGGCTGCGGGACGAAGCCGGACGTCACCGTCACGTTGCCCGCCGACCAGCCCGCCCCGTCGGCCAAGCGCGACGAACCCCCGGTTCCGCTCAACCCCGACGCCCCGGTCCAGTATCCGGCCGCTCTCGCCGCGCAGCGCATCGGGGGATCGGTCATCCTCCGCCTGTTTCTCGATTCGACCGGGCGGGCTGTTCCGGAGTCGACTTCGATTCAGGAGTCGAGCGGCTATCCCGCCCTCGATTCCGCCGCGTTGGCGGCCGCACCCCGCCTCCGCTACGCGCCGGCGCTCCGCGATGGCAAGCCGATTTCGGTGCCGTTCCTCCAACCCCTCAATTTCCGCCCTCCTCCCGGTGGAGCGACCCTGCCATGACACCCCAGCACCTCAAACCCTACGACTCGGTCCTCGACACGATCGGGTGGACGCCGCTCATCCGGCTGTCCCGCATCGGTCAAGGCATCCGCACGCCGATCTACGGCAAGGCCGAGTACGCCAATCCGGGCGGCTCGGTCAAGGATCGGATCGGTCTCGACATCATCGAGGCGGCCGAGCGGAGGGGTGAACTCAAGCCGGGCGGGACGATCGTCGAGGGCACCTCGGGAAACACCGGCGTCGGTCTCGCGCTGGCGGCGGCCCTCAAGGGGTACCACTGCATCTTCACGATGCCGGACAAGATGTCGCAGGAAAAAGTCCGCCTCCTCAAGGCCTACGGCGCGGAGGTGGTCATCACCCCCACCGCGGTCCCCCCCGACCATCCGGACAACTACGTCAACAAGGCCAAGCAGATCGTCCACGATACCCCGGGCGCGATCCTGGCCAACCAGTTCTACAACCAGACCAATCCGGAGGCGCATTACCGGACCACCGGACCCGAGATCTGGGAGCAGACCGGGGGACGGGTCACGCACTACGTCGCCGGAGCGGGCACCGGCGGCACCGTGAGCGGGGCCGGCAAATTCCTCAAGGAAAAGAATCCCCGGATTCGGGTCATCGGCGGCGACCCGGTCGGTTCGCTCTACACCGGCTACTCGAAGACCAAGACCACCGGCGAAGGGGCGCCCTACAAGGTCGAGGGAATCGGCGGCGACAAGATCCCCACCACGATCTGGTGGGACGTGATCGACGAGTTCCGGCAGGTTCCCGACAAGGAAGCCCTCGGCATTGCCCGCCGACTCGCTCGGGAAGAGGGGATGCTGGTGGGCGGCAGTGCCGGTCTCAACGTCGCCCTGGCCATGCAGATCGCTCGCGAAGTCGACGATCCGGAGGCCTGCGTCGTCACCATCCTGTGTGACACCGGCGAGCGGTACTTGTCCAAGGTCTTCAACGACGAGTGGATGCAGGAGAACCAGCTCCTCGACGTCCCCCGCCTGTCGGTCGAAGAACTGATCGCCCGGCGGACCCGGGGTGCCCCGGCCCTCGTCAGCCTGGCCCCCGCGGCTCAGGTCCGTCAGGCCCTCAACCTCATGAGTACCTGGGGCGTGAGTCAGATTCCCGTCATCGAGAATGGCGAATGCGTCGGTGGGCTGATCGAAGGCTCCCTGATGACCCGAGCGCTGGCCCAGCCGGCACTGCTCGATCGCCCGGTCCGGGAGGTCATGGACGGCCCCTTCCCCGTCGTCGACGCCGGGTTCCCGATTGATCGGCTGCCGCCGATGCTGACCCGGGAGACCCCGGCCACCCTGGTTCAAAAGGGCGGCAAGCTGATCGGAATCATCAGTCGGTACGACCTCCTCCAGCAGTTGATCGGCACCCGATGAGGGTGACGGTCCTGACCGGGGGCACCTCCGCCGAGCGCGACGTGGCCATCGCTTCGGCGGTCCAGGTCGTGGCCGCCCTTCGCGATCGGGGACACCGGGTCGCGGTCGTGGACACCGCCCGCGGCTTCATCCCCGAAGCGGACGAACCCAAGCTCCTCAATCCGACCGTCGGGACCGCGCCCCCGTCCATCGAGCATCTGGTCGACCTCGAACGGGGGATCCTCCTGTCCGGCCTGGCCTCCCTTCCCGTCGTCCGGGACGCCGACGTCCTGTTCCTGGCGCTCCACGGCGGCCGGGGCGAGGACGGAACCCTGCAAGCCGTCCTCGACGTTCTCGAGGTGCCCTACACCGGGAGCGGCGCCCTGGGGAGCGGGGTCGCCATGGACAAGGACCTGTCCAAGATCCTCTTCCGGGCGGCCGGGGTTCCTACGGCCGACTGGTTGATGGCGCCCGCCACCCCCGAGGTAGTCGGCGAAACCTTGGGATGGCCCGTCGTCGTCAAGCCTAGCAAGCAGGGCTCGACGGTCGGACTCAGCGTGGTCAAACAGCCGGCCGACCTGGCGGCGGCCATCGACCTGGCCGCCCGCTACGACGACGAGGTGATGATCGAGGCCTTCGTCCCAGGACGTGAGTTGACTGTCGGAATCCTGGACGGCGAGGCTCTGGCGGTGGGGGAGATCATCCCGCGGCACGAGATTTTCGACTATGAATGCAAGTACACGCCGGGCATGGCCGAGGAAATCTTCCCAGCCCGGCTCCCGGCAGAGGTTGCCGCCGAGTGCCGTCGGCTGGCGCTGGCCGCGCACCGAGCCCTCAAGCTCGGTGGTTACAGCAGGGTCGATTTTCGTCTTACCCCCGAGGGCCAGCTGGTCTGCCTCGAGGTGAACACCCTGCCCGGGATGACCGCCACGAGCCTCCTGCCCCAGTCCGGCCAGGCGGCCGGAATTCCGTTCCCGGAGCTCTGTGAGCGCATTTGCCTCGCGGCTCGGGCCCGTAGTAAGGTTAGGTAGAGCGTATGACCGAGCCCAGAGCCACCAAGGCGACGCCGTGGGTAGTCCGGCTGCTGGCCCTCAACGGGGCGGTTCTGCTGTTGCTCACCACGGTGTTCACGGCGCCCCGGTTCCTCGACGCCCTCACGTTCGACCCGGCCCGCTTTACCCAGCGCCCCTGGACGGCTCTGACCTACCTGGTCGTCCACACCGACCTCATCCATTTGGCGCTGGTCTCACTCCTGCTCTATCTGTTCGGGCCGCCGGTCGAACGCCGGCTCGGAAGCCGACGGTTCATCGCCTATTACCTCTACTGCGGCATTGGCGCGGCCCTCGGCGCCCTGGCGGTGTCCGCCATCCTCAGGGTCGACCCGTTCGTGGGGGCATCCGGTTCGGTCTACGGCGTCGGACTCGCGTTCGTGCTCTTCTGGCCCACCGCCCAGGTTCAGGTCTTTCCGCTCCCCGTCGCCGCCACCGCCCGGAACCTCTTTCTCTCGCTCCTGGCCATCGACATCGTCCTCGGCATCTGGGGCCAGGATGGGATTGCCCATTTCGCCCACTTGGGCGGGGCACTGGCGGGGTACGTGTTCTTCCGGCTCCAGTCACTGACCACGCGGCGTCAGCCGGCCCGCGCGGTGCCGGTCCGGCGTCCGGTCGTCACGCCAATGCGGGTCCAAGAAACGGTCACCGAACTCCGGCCCGCCGCCCCCGTCGGCGATCGGATGCCCGAGATCAGCGATCAGGAAGTCGACCAGTTGCTCGACAAGATCTCGCAGTTCGGACTCTCCAGTTTGACCTCCCAGGAACGCCGATTCCTGAGCGAAGCCGCCGAACGAAAGCGCCGCGACCGGAACGAATAGCGGTCGCACCTTGATTTTCGACGCGGGACGCTCGCATTTTGTCCCGTGCTCATCAATCTCCTCCCGGAATTCCTCGAAATCCTCGGGTCCTCGAATCGAGAAGCCGCCTACCAGCGGTACCTCGACGCCCATCGGGCGGTTCTCTCGGCGTATTGGGGCAACTACGTCCTCGATCTCGAGAGTCCGCACGCCGCCGAGGTGATCGCCACGACCCTCCGGGCGGACCGCACCGACCTGAAGGCCCTGCTCCAGTCCGTCCCGGTCTCGAGTCTGGTCGAGGAGGCCGTGGCCCGGGCAACCGATGTGCTCCAGATCGACCGGCCGACCGACGTCTACCTCATGGTCGGCGTTGGCGCCGCCAACGCCGGCGAGCTGGTCGTCAACGGCCGGGGTGTCGCGTTCATCTGCGTCGAGCACTTCACCGGACGGGTCAACCCGACCACGTTCGGACTCGGGCTTTCACCCGACCTGATCCCGCTGTGGGTCGGACACGAGTTGGCGCACACGGTTCGCTACACCTCGCCGGACAGCACCAGCGACCTCAAGCGCCTGGTGGCCGAGCACGGGGGGAACTACGACTACTGGATGACCGCCGCTCGGGCGCCCCTGCGCGAACTGCTGGTCAACGAGGGTCTGGCCGTTCATGCCGCCCGCCAGGTCGCCCCGAACCACGAAATCGCCGACTACTTCGGGTATCCGAAGCGCCAGTTCCAGCGGCTCCGCGAACTCGAGGCCTTTCTCCGCCGGGCGGCCCATCACGATCTCGACCGTTCCGGCATCGGGCTCCGGCTCCGGTTCCTCTCCTCCGGCATGAGCCCGGGTTCCCGGTTGGCCTTGGGCCGGGTCCTCCCCGAACGGTCCGGCTACTACCTCGGCTACCGGATGGTCGAGTCGCTCGTGGCCGAACGGGGCATTGCCGCCGCCCTTCGGGCGTCCGCCGCCGAGTTCGAGGCCGCCGAAGAGGCCGCGCGCGACATCCGAACCGCCTGAGCCGCCGATGTCCGACCGGGTCGTGGTTACCACCAAACGAAAGGGCCCCATCGTCATCGAGGGGCCCATCGAACTGCGGGACCAGGACGGCAATCTCCTGACCCCTCCGCCGGCCAAGCAACCCGGTCAGATCAAGCTCTGCGGCTGCGGACTCAGCTTGACCAAGCCGTTCTGCGACGGCAGCCACAAGGCCCAGAACCCCGCCACCTGACCCTACTTACCGACGCAGAATCGCTCGAAAATCGCGCCCAGCACTTCCTCGACGTCGACCACCCCGATCAGCTCGTCCAACGAGGCCATGGCCCGCCGAACGTGATGGGCCGCCAGCACCGCGTCGCCGTCATCCTCCAGGTGCGGCATCGCCTCCATCAGTTCCAGGTCGGCTTGGGTCAGCGCCACCCGATGTCGCTCCCGGGTGAGCATCGGCTCGAGGTCGGCAAATCGCTCGACTTCCCCGAACAGCCGATCCACGACGGCACGAACCAGCGCCGGAAGACCGGCGCCGGTCGTCGCTGACACCAGAAGCCCGTCCGCGGCCGGGTGCAGGTCGGCCTTGGTCCGCACCACCAGGGTCGACGGACCGGCCGCCAAGCTCGCTTCCTCATCGTCGAGCCGGCGCCCGGCCTCCACGCACAGCAGGGTCAGGTCCGCCGCCGCCAGGTACTTCCGGCTGACGGCAATGCCCAACCGCTCGATCCGATCGGTCGAATCGCGGAGACCGGCGGTGTCGGCCAACCGGACCGGCCAGCCGTCGAGATCGAGGTCGGCCTCGATCGTATCTCGTGTGGTCCCCGGCACCTCGGTGACGAGCGCCCGCTCGACCCGCAGCAAGGCGTTGAAGAGCGATGACTTGCCAGCGTTCGGCCGACCGGCCAGCACCACCAGGGCCCCCCGCCGAACCCGTTCGCCGAGGTGGGCCGTTCCGAGCAATGCCTCGATCCCCGCCCGGGCCGAACCGAGCCGAGCCTGGATCGTGCCCCGATCGACCGGGCCGTCGTCCTCCTCCGGGAAGTCGATGTCGTAACTGAGCAACGCGAGCAGATCGACCAACTGCTGTCGCAGGTCGTTCAGACGTGCGGAGAGGCCCCCGTCGAGCTGGCGGAGGGCGCCCCGACCCTGGGCCCGCGTCGTCGCCTCGACCAGGTCGCCGATGGCCTCGGCCTGGATGAGATCGATCTTGCCGTTGAGAACCGCCCGGCGGGTGAACTCGCCGGGCGTGGCGAGACGGGCGCCGGCGGCGAACAGGGCCGCGAGCAACTGGCCGGGTACGAGCAGCCCGCCGTGGCAGCTGAACTCGACCAGGTCCTCGCCGGTGTAGCTGGCCGGTCCGGGAAAGAAGGTGACCAAGCCCCGATCGATCGGGGTACCATCGGCTTCGTGGAAAGGGGCGAGGATGGCTTGGCGGGCAGGGGTCGGTGCGTCCGCGGCCCACCCGAGAATCCGGCGGGCCGCGACGAACGCGTCCCGACCGGAGATCCGGACCACGGCCAGCGCCGACCGCCCGGAGGCGGTCGCGAGGGCGGCGATGAGATCGGACAGCATGGCGAGGGTGAACCTCCCGCCACGAACCGGCTGGCTACTTCTTGCCCGAGCCCTTCGGCGGGGCGGGAGGCGGTACCACGCCGGTCAGTGACGCCTTTCGCATGCGCTCTTTCGCGACGAGCCACTGCTGCGGAATGCTCGCCAGGTTCTGGACCGCGTAGTACAGATTCAGGCCGGCCGCGAACTTCAGGAACAGGACCAGCATCATGATCGGCATGAAGTACAGCATCATCTTCATCTGCGGATTCGGCGGGAGGCCGATCTGCCCGATCTTCGTCACGGCGTACATCGAACCCGCCATCACGATCGGAATGATGTAGAGCGGATCGGCCCGGGACAGATCCGGAACCCAGAGGAAGGCCTGGCCCCGCAGTTCGATCGAGTTCTGGAAGACGAAGAACAGCGCGATCAGGATCGGCCACGGCAGCAACACCGGCCAGCAGCCACTGAACGGATTGACGTTGTTCTCCTTGTACAGCTTGAACATTTCCTGCTGGAGCCGCTGCGGGTCGTTCTTGTACTTGTCCTGAATCTCCTTCAGCGTCGGCTGAATGGCCTGCATGGCCATGCTGGCCCGCATGGCCTTCTGGTTGAGCGGCCAGAGCACCAGCCGGATCAGCACCCCGAAGACGACCAGCCCGAGCCCGTACGCCAGGCCGAGTTGCTCGTGGAGCCAGACGAGGAGCCACCGGGCGCCGACGGCCACCGGTCGAATCACCGGTCGGAGCCAAGCCCAGCCGTAGGGGTTGATGTCGTCGAAGCCGTACCCGATGGCCTTGAGCCGGGGGTACTCCATCGGGCCGATGTAGAGCGAATAACCCAGGGCACCGTCGCCCCCGACGGTCAGACTGGCCCACAGATCGGCCGTTTCGGGAGTGCTGCGAACCCGATCAGTGGCCGTCGCCTGCACGCCACCGATCCGCCCGCCCGAGGCCCGCGTCGTGTCCGGGGCCAGCAACGCCGCCACGAAATACTTCGACTTGACCCCGACCCATTCGAACGGACCCGCCAGGACCTTCCCCTCGCCGGGCTTGAGGTCGGTAAAGCGGGTCAGGTTTGACCGGGTGTCCTTGGTGACGACACCCAACTCCCGGCTGTGCTCGACGCTGTCGGACTCGGTGTTCCGAAGGCCGGGGCCAAGACCGACGAGCAGCGTCCCCCCGGTCGGACCAAGGCCGCGGACCCGACCACTAACCTCGATCCGGTAGTCCGTCGGCACGAACCGATACCGGAGATCCACCCCGATCAGACTGTCGACCGAGGCGGTCAGCTCCAACGAGGCGCCCTCCGCCCCGACCTGGACCTCGCGGGTCGGCGCCGAAAAGGCCACGTTCCGAAGCGGGATCGTGTCCCGCCCGACCAGCAGTGCCAGGGTCAGGAAGTCGCTTTCCGGCCGGAGAAACTGGGCGGTCTGGCCCTTCTCGTCCGGACGCATCGACTGGTAGCCCTCGAGCCGGGCCGCCACCAGCCGCCCGCCCCGGGTCGAAAACGTGTAGCGATAGAGCGGCGACGTGACCTCGATCGAATCTTCCACCACCGCTTCCGGCAGGTCCGCGGTCAGCCGAGTGGGGGTGGTACCCGGTCCGGCATCGACCGACGGCTGCGCCGCTGGCGTGGTGGCCGGCGCGGTCGCGACCGGCTTGGGCGCCGGACGCTTCTGCTTGGGAAGAAAGATCGGGGGGAGAATCAGTACGGCCATCATCAGCACGATGGCCAGGACGAAGCGACGATCCATGATTGGCGCCGGTGTTGATCAGTCGTTACGGAACCGGGTCGAACCCGCCCGGATGGAACGGGTGGCAGCGAGCGATCCGTTTGAGTCCCATCCAGCTTCCTCGCACCAGACCATACCGCTCCACCGCTTCCAGAGTGTACTGCGAGCAACTCGGGCTGAACCGGCACCTCGGCGGAAAGGCCGGCGAAATGAACCGCTGGTAGCCGCGGATCAGCGCGATCCCCGCCCGCCGCGGCCACTGGCCAGCGGCCGCTAAACCCGTCGCGGGGCCTTGGTCCCCAACCACCCGAGCACCTCCGACCGGAGTGTACCGACCGAGGCGGCGTACGCCTCTCGCCGAACCCGGATCACGACGTCGATCGGCCCCAACTGCGGTAGTCCCGCCCGCCGGACAATTTCTTTCAGCCGCCGCCGCAAACGATTGCGGGCCACCGCGCTCGACTGGAACCTCGGGACGACCAGTCCCAGTCTCGGGTGACCCACGTCGTTGACCGCCCACAAGATGTCGAGGTTGGTCGCCCGATGGCGACTCCCTCGACCCAACACCCGCCGGTAATCGTCCGACCCCGCCAGTCGTTGCCGCCGCGGGAATCGCTCCGACGACGTTAGCGACCCCCGTCCTTCGAGGCGATCGTCAACGTCAGCCGTTTCCGGCCCTTTTTCCGGCGACGAGCCAGGGTTTCCCGGCCCCAACGGGTCGCCATTCGAGCGCGGAACCCGTGCTTATTGACCCGCTTCCGGTTCCGCGGGCGATAAGTCGGTTGCATGCTAATCCCCAAGACTTCAAGTGAGCCTGGAAAAGTATCAGACCCTACCCGCTCCGGTCAAGGTTGACTTTTCCACACCCAGGTCGTAAGATCGTCGCCCCTTCGCGGCTCCCCCTTGGTTTTTCCGAGGCGAAATGCAGTTGTCCCCGAAAGACGCGTGGAAACGCATCCTCGACGAGGCCCGTCGCGAACTGCCCGAACAGGCTGTCAATACTTGGCTTGCGCCAGCCGAGGCCATCGCGATCGAGGACGGTCGGCTGGTTTTGGGGCTCCCCGACGAGTTCGCCATCAAATGGAACGAGGCCAAGCACTCCGGGATCCTGTCCCGCCTGGCTGAGCAGGTCCTTGGCCAGCGCACCGAGGTCACCTTCCGGGTCCCGGAAGACCGCTTGGCCCGGCCCCAGATCGACTTTTTCGTGGCGTCGCAGCCGGAACCGGCGGCCGCCCCGGTCCGGAGTACCCCGTCGCCCCTGCCGCTCAATGAGCGGTACACGTTCGATTCGTTCGTCATCGGCAAGTCGAACGAGCTCGCGGCCGCCGCGGCCTACGCCGTCGCCGAGGCCCCCGGAAAGACCTACAATCCGCTGTTCATTTACGGCGGAACCGGCCTGGGCAAGACCCACCTCATGCAGGCGATCGCCCACGCCGTCATCCGGAAGAACCCGGGCACCCGCCTGGTCTATGTCGGCGCCGAGCACTTCATCAACGAGGTAATCGAGGGAATCCACGGCCGGACCATGCCCAACCTGCGGCGTCGGTACCGGACCGAGGTCGACCTCTTCCTGGTGGACGATGTCCACTTCCTCGAAGGCAAGGAAGCGACCCAGGAGGAGTTCTTTCACACCTTCAACACGTTGTACGAGGCGCAGAAGCAGATCGTCCTGACCTCGGACCGCCCCCCGAAGGAGATGCCTGGCCTGGAGGATCGCCTGGTCAGCCGATTCGGGTGGGGAATGGTCGCCGATATCGGCATGCCCGACTTGGAGCACCGAATCGCGATCCTCCGGAAGAAGCAGGAGCAGGACCATCTCGAAACGACGATCCCGGATGAGGTCCTCACCTTCATCGCCGAGCACGTCTACTCGAACGTCCGGGAGCTCGAGGGGTCGATCATCAAGTTGTTGCTGTACGCGTCGTTACGGCATCGGGAGATCTCCGTCGACCTGGCCCGCGAGGCTCTGGCCGACCGGATCCGACCGAGCCAATCGACCCCGGAGCAGCGACCCAAGGCCCTGCCGTCGATCGACAAGGTCCAGGACGTCGTGGCCCGGCGGTGGGGCGTCACGCCGGAAGGACTCCGTTCCAAGGCCCGGATCAAGAGTCTGACGGTCCCCCGCCAGATTGCGATGTACCTGGCCCGCGAGGTCCTCAACATGCAGCTCGTCGAGATCGGGCAGGCCTTCGGCGGCCGGGATCACTCGACCGTCATTCACAGCGTCGACAAGGTCCAACGTCAACTCGCGCGCGATCGCGGGTTCCGGGAACGGGTCGATTCCGCCCGCGCGGAGTTAACCGCATCGTAGTGTGGACCGTGTGTTGGTGGTGTGGATCGGGCGGGACAATTGAGGTGAACTTTCCCACTCTTCCCCAGAGTACACACGCGGCGAGTGGGGAGTCGGGAGAGCAAGTGCCGAGTGGGACGGGAGTTGTTGGGGTCGTCCACAAACCTGACACTCTACTACGACTACTGTTTTATTATACAGGGATAAGTTTACTAATATCCCGTGGTGAAAACTCGAAGTTTGGCCAGGGAGCGATATCCGGATGAAGTTCACGATCACGCGAGAGAAGCTTCACGAGGGTCTTGGAGCCGTGGCAGCCAGTGTGCCATCCAAGACGACCCTGCCGGTTCTCTCCAACATCCTGGTCGAGGCCACCAAGGATGGCCTCCGACTGTCGGGTACCGATCTCGATATTGCCGTCAGCACCATCATCCCGGCTCAGGTCGATCAGGAAGGCGCCACCACCCTGCCCGCCCGCAAGCTGGTCGACATCGTTCGCGAACTGCCCAGCGCCGCCATCCGGTTCACCGGATCGGGCGAGCAGCGGGTCCAGATCGAGTGCGGCCGGTCGCGGTTCAAGCTTCTGGGTCTGTCCCGCGATGAGTTCCCGGCCTTTCCGGCCGTCAAGTTCGATGGGTCCTGGAAGGTGGCCGCCAAGGATCTCCAGAAACTGATCAGCCACGTGGCCTTTGCCGCCAGCACCGAGGAAAGTCGGCCGATCCTCAACGGTGTCCTGTGGGAACTTCGCAGCGATCGGATGCGAATGGTGGCCACCAACGGGCACCGGCTGGCCAGGATGGATGTGCCCCTCAAGGGGGGCGGCGGCGGACAGGCCGACCTCATCGTCCCCCCGAAGGCCCTGGAGCAGATTCGCCGCCTCTACGGACCCGAGGACGAGATCGAGATTGCCCGGAGCGATAACCACCTCGGGTTCCGGTCGGCCGGAACGCAGGTCTACACCCGGTTGATCGAGGGTCCGTATCCGAACTACGAGCAGGTCATCCCGCGGGAGAACGACAAGATCATGACCGCCGACAAGGGCGCCCTTTCGGCGGCTCTTCGGCGGATGAGCATCGTGGCCAGCGACCAGACCCACCGGATCCGGATGGCGTTTGCCAACGGAACCTGCAAGCTGTCCGTTACCACCCCGGACCTCGGCGAAGCGCAGGAAGAAATGACGGTGGCGTACGATGGCGATCCGCTGGAAATCGCCTTCAACGCGTCGTACGTGCTCGAGGTCCTCAAGTTCATGCCGACCGACGAGGTCCGGCTCAGCTTCAAGACCCCGGAACGGGCGTCGACCTGCGAACCGGTTGGCTGGGACGATCCGGCCAGCTACCTCACCCTGGTGATGCCGCTCCGACTGCTCGACTGATCGATCGCGTCAGCGGGTGTCGGGCGTCGAATCGGCGGGCGGTTCTTTCGCGTCGATGGCCTCGGCATCCGTAGGGATCTGAATCGCCTCTCCCCGCATCCGCCGTAGCACCAGTTGTTGCCGCCACCGCATCCGACCCGGGCGGAAGCCCGGGTTGGACCGGAGCGGAAAGGGCAGCGTTCCGGCCAGTGCCGCGGCCTGTTCGGCCGTGAGCCGGCTGGCCGATCGACCGAAGTACGTCTGCGATGCCGCCTCGACCCCCCAGATCTCCGGTCCGAACTCCACCACGTTGAGATAGAGTTCGAGGATCCGGCGCTTGTCCATCGCCATCTCGATCCGGTACGCCGTGACGGCTTCCTTCACCTTCCGGAGGGGGTTTCGTGAGGGTGAGAGGTAGAGGTTCTTCGCCAGTTGTTGGGTGAGTGTGCTGGCGCCTCGGATCCGTTCCCGACGGCTCCACGCCTTCCCAAGGACCCGACGCAGTTCGGCCCGGTCTCGCTCGTCATCCCAGTCGAAATCTGCCCGGCGGTACCCCAGAGCCTCCCGAATGGCCTGGAAATCGATGCCCCCGTGCTCGAAGAACCGGTGGTCCTCGGCGATCAGCACCGCTTGCGGCATTCCCGGGGCAATCCGGCTCAGCTCGACCGGAAGGTACTTTCGGGGCAGTTCGCCGTCGGTTGCTTCCCGGCGCCGCTGGACATGGTGCGCCAGACTGTCCGACTGCCCGGCTCGCATGGCCATGAACGCGGTCTGGCGGGGCCAGAACCACCGGTACCAGATCGGCGGGGGCCAAACCGCCACGAGCCAGAGGGCAAACAGCGCACCCACCACCACGAACGCGAGGAAAAGGCGGCGCAGCAGCCGCCGCTTCGGCTTCGGAGGCGTGGGGAGGCCGCCCGCCGACGCGACCTTGGCCGGGTTCGGGGGTGCCGCCGGGACGGACGGATCAGGCATGGAGGAAGGCAACGCGGGCGCCCGGGTTGAGCCGGGCGCCCGCGATCGTGGCCGTGAACCCGCCCCGAATCACTTGACGATGGTGACCGACGAAACGCGGGTGATCTTCACCGGAATCGGATCCGGCGCCATGGGGGTCCGCACCAGGCTGTTCCCTTCGGACTTCGACTCTCCACCCAGATAGCGGCCGTCGGCGGCAACGAAGAACGTCTCCGTTCCGGTGTCGCTGATCTCGACTTCCATCGTGCCGGCCATCGGATTTTCCATCGTGCCTGCGCCGCTGGTGGCGGAAGCCGCCGTGATCCGGCTGACCGATTGCCCATCGCGGGTCGCGGCGCCGGCGTGGTTGTAGGTCGTCACCGTGGTGGTCTTGATGGCCTGCTGGGCGTTCTTGGTGTCGACCCGGGAAGTATCGACCCAGGCGTCGCCCTGCTTGGCCCCCGGCTTGATGACGGGGAAGAACCGCGCCAAGGAGTTCTTGATCTGGCCCACCAAGTCGACGGAATCGGCGGAGGTGGACAGGATCGTCGTGCGGCCCCAGGCGTCGACCCGGCCCCGGAGCCAGACCCCTTTGGCCTTCTGGACGCTGCCCGGATCGGGCAGCGGCGCGTCAGTGGAGACGCTGTCGATCACCGCCTGGACGACCTGGCCACCCGTCGTGTCCTTCAGGCTGACCGTGATGAACGCGACCTGGGTGAACGCATTGGTCTGGGATCCCTGCCCCATCTTGCTCAGGTCGACGACCTGTTCGGTCTTCGACTCGATCCGGTAGCGAGTGGTGCTCGGAGCCGGCGCTTCGAGCGCGACCGACAAGGTGAGAAACGGCGCCGCTGCCAGAAACACACGTCCAAACATTCTGCTTCACTCCTCGATGAGATGACGCGGACGCCCGCGTGGCTCGTACTCCGGGTTCGTTTGCCGATGCCCCCCTTCAACGCCCGTCAGGCGTCGAAAGGGGGTGGGTGGGACCGTAAGCCGAGTTCTGTTCGGACCGCCGAAACGGTCCGGATGGTCATCTCTCTGGGACGACTGTCGCCAGTCGCCTCGAGCAGCCTACCCGCGGCTCACTCCCGAAGGAGGGGTCGGTGCGGGCCGCACCTCGCCGCTTATTTGGCCTTGCTCCGACTGGGGGTTGCCGTGCCACCACCGTTACCGGCGGCGCGGTGGGCTCTTACCCCACCTTTTCACCCTTACCGCCGACTTGCGCCGGAGGCGGTGTGTTTTCTGTGGCCCTGTCCGTCGCCTTTCGGCGCCCAGGCGTTACCTGGCAGTCTACCCGTTGGAGCTCGGACTTTCCTCGAACCAGCCCGAAAGCCGGTCCGCGACCATCCCGTCCTACCCCGGGTCAAAGGTAATGGATTAGCGGGTTTCGAGGGTTCCGGACACCGCCGCGAGGCGCTGGCGGGCCTGCTGGACCACGGGGAGGAGTTCCGTATCGGCTCCCGACCACTGGGAGACTACGGCCTCGTACTCGGCCGCGGCCGCCGCGGTCTGGCCCAGCTTCTCGAGTGCCTGCCCCCGGAGGAGGCGAACGCGGGGAAGGATGATCCACCGGGCATCGAAGCCCCGGGTCCCGAACTCGGCTGGCTGAAAATCGCTCAGGACTTCGACGACCTTGGCAAAATCCCGCAGCTCGAAGAAGGTCTCAGCCCGAATCGGGCGGGTATCGTTGACGCCGAGGTCCCAGGCAAACCCCTTGGTGCTGGACCGTTTGCCGCTGTCGGCCTCGGCCAGGAGCCGGCGGGCGGCGGCCGAATCGCCGGCTCGGGAGGCTACCAAGGCGCGGACGACGGCGGGGCTCTTTACCGCCGCCAGACGCTCGACCTCCGCCACCGCCGATGGATCGCCCTCCGGTCCGAGGAGCAGACCTACCGCGGAGGCGCTGATGGCCGAGAGGCTCGCGCCCCGATGCTCGGGAGGGGTGCTCTTGGCGATGGCGATGCCCCGGTTCCAGACGGCCCGAAGCCGGTCGGTTCGAGTTCCCGTCGCGCCATACAGCGCCCCCAGCCGGGCGATTTCCCAGAGGTCGTCCTCGGTCCGCTTCTCCACCGAGTCCCGCTCCTCGGGACGAAGCCGCCGCATCTCGCGGCCAAGCCGGATCAGGTCGACCGCGCCCTGGATGTCGCCCACGTAGCCCAGGGCGTCGACCCCGGTCATCATGTCGACCAACGGCTCCGGCGCAAAGTCGAGTTCGGCAAAGACGCCGGGCCGAACCTGGGGAAGCGATGCCCTCAGGGTCCGAGCCGCGCCAATGATGTCCCGACCGACGAACTGGGCCCGCGCGTCGAGGAGCCCGAAGAAGGCCTGAACCGAATCCGGAAAAAGTCCTCGGAGCTGACCCAGGGTCTGCCGTGCTTCGCCGACCTTGCCGCCCGACAGGTAGGACTTGTACAGGTGATAGTGGGCTCGTGGGGTGCTCGGCTGGAGGCGGGTCCAGGCCTGGGCCAGGTTGATTGCCTGGGATATCGCGGCCCGGCGAGCGCCAGCCTCGGCGCTGTCGGCGGCCCGGTTGTGGTCCTGGGAGAGCGAGTCCTGTCCGACCAGGACGAGCCAGCCCCGAGGAACGCCGGCGTCGTTGAGCAGCGCCCCGACGTGTTCGTAGGCCAGCGCAAAGGTCGAATCGAGGCCGATCAGTCGGCGAAATCCCTGGAGCGACCGGCTCAGCAAGGGCACCTTGCCGGTGGCGTAGCCCCCGTGGAAGGCGGCGTCGGCCAGGCCGTACCAGGCATCGATGTCGGCCGAGTCCTTGCGCAGCAACTCGCCGTAGATCGTCATGCCCCGCTCGTAGTCGCCATCGATGAAGGTGCGATACCCTTCGATCAGCGAGCGATCCCGAGCGGGAAGCCGCTCCGAGGAGCGGGCCGCGCGTCGAATCGCGGCCGCGCCCAAGGTGTCCACCGGGCTGATCCACCCTCGGGCGATGGCGAGCTTGTAGTTGGCGAGACTGAAGGTGCTGTCGAGCCGAACCGCCTCGAGGAGCGCCCGGCTCGCCTCGGTCAATCGCCAGTGGTTCAGGGCATCGACACCCCGGAGATAGGAGCGATACGCCTCGAGCGAGCCCGTGGTTACCGAGGTCAGGGAGGCCCGGTCGCCCTTGGGGGCCCCCGTGAGGTCCAGGAGCCGGGTCGCCAGTTCGTCGAAGACCGGGCGCACGTCGTCGTTGGTCACGACGCCCGCCACCTGGATCAGGTCCAGGCGCTTCCCGGTCTGGACATCGTACCGGCGAGCGACGAGACGCAGCGAATCCCCGACCCGGGTGAAATCGCCGAGCACCACCGTCCACACCTTGCTCTCCCGCGCCAGCCGACGGGCCAGTTCGAGCCCGATCGGCCCGCCGCTGTCATCGGCCTTGGCGAGGAGGTCATGAACCCGGTCCTGGTCGACCACCGTGAGGTCGTGCCACTGCGACAGCGCGAGCGACAGCATGTTGACGCTGCCGTCGCGCAACCATTCGATGCTCGGGTCGTCGCGGACGTTCGCGAACGGCAGCACGAGGATCGAATGGCGAGGATTGACTCCCCGCGGCGGGCCGTCGTCGCGCGCGACCAGAGCCACCAGCGCCACCACGGCCAGCACGACGCCGACCAGGGCCGGAACGAATCGGCCGAGTCGGGATCGGCGGACGGGCGCGCTCGCGGTCGGGGTCGACTCTTCTCCCGTAATCGCCCGCCGGAACGCCCTCCCGTCCGGCCAGCGGGCCTCCGGGACTTTTTCGAGCGCCCGCATCACACCCGCCACCAGCGCGGCCGGCAGGCCGGGTCGAACGTTATCGAGCGGAGGCGGGGCGTCGAGAATCTGCTTCGAGATGACGGTCCGGTGGGGGCCCGTGAAGGGTGGCGCTCCGGCCAGCATTTCGTAGCTCACCACGCCGAGTGAGTACAGGTCGCTCCGGCCGTCGATTTCCTCTCCGGCGGCCTGCTCGGGGCTCATGTAGGCCGGCGTCCCCATGACCGCGCCGGGGCCGGTGTGCCCCGCCCCGCCCTCGACCAATCGGGCAATCCCGAAATCGGCCAGCAGAGCCCGCGGTTCCGCCGCCGGTCCGTCGAGCAAGATGTTTTCGGGCTTGAGGTCGCGGTGTACCACCCCTGCCGCGCTCGCCGCGTCGAGGGCATCGGCAATGTCGGACGCGATCCGGGTGGCGACGGCGGGCGACAAGCGAGGCTCCCGGCCCAGCCGCTGCCGGAGGGTCTCGCCCGGGAGGAAATCCATGACGTAGTAGAGCTGACCGTCCACTTCGCCGGCCGAATGCACCGCGACGATGTTGGGATGACGGAGCTTGGCCAAGCTCCGCGCTTCGGTCAGGAACCGGGCGGCGACGGCGCGGTTGGTGGACAGGTCCGGGTGCACGACCTTGACCGCAACTTCGCGATCGAGGGTCAGGTCGCGCGCCAGGTAAACGACCCCCATTCCCCCGCGGCCAATTTCCCGCTCCACGCGGTACTGACGGCCCAGGGCCGCCTGCAGGGACTCGAGGAACCCAGGGGTCGTCACGGACGGCTGCACCATCATGTCGGGCTCATTCCAAGATACACCGTGGTGCCTCCCCGGACCCTACCCGAGGGCCGGGCGGGATCCGGCCTAGAACCTAGGATGTCGGGCAGCGCCGCCGGGTCGCGTTTTTCCGGTTTGCCCTCGTTGCGGACCGCTCCATCCCGACGTTGACCCCCGGTTGAGGGACCCGGGGCAGATTCGCGTCCGAACCACTCAGGGTCGGAAACGTGACAGGGATCGCGCGGGGCCCCGTAACCGTGGCCGCGGTCGTCTCGGCGGGCGAGCGAGCCAATCTGGAGGCCGCAGGCGCCGGCTGCTTTGCCGTCGTGCATCGACCCTCGCTTCCGGAGGCGCTCAGGGTGGTTCGGGAGCGGCCGGTGGACGCAGTGGTGTTCTCGGTTCACCAATGGCGTGGCAGTGAAGTCGACGAGATCGACAACCTGGTTCGTCGCTTCCCGGATATCCCGACGGTTGCCCTGTTGACACGGGTCGATCCACAGGCCCCCGAGACCCTGCTCCGGCTCGGGGCCACCGGCGTCCGTCACGTGGTCGACGTCACCGGTCCCACCGGCTGGTCTCGGCTCCGACGATTGCTGGCCGAACCGGTTTCCCGGCCGGCCGCCCGAATCCTCGCTCACGTTATCGATGCCCTGCCCGATCTGCCGCCGGATACCCGGGTCTTCCTCGAGCTGATGATCCGGCTCGCCCCGGCGACCCCGATCGCTCGCCAGTTGGCGTCGCAGACTCAGCTCCGGCCGAGTACCCTGACCTCCCGGTTCTCCCGAGCCGGGCTGCCGTCGCCCAAGACCTACATCGCCGCGCTCCGCCTGCTCTACGCGGCCCAGTACTTCGAGAACGAAGGCCTGTCGATCTCCGACGTGGCCTATCGCCTGGAATGCTCTTCACCCCAGAGCTTTGGCCGCCATGTCCGCGCCATGCTCGGCATCACCCCAGGGGAATTCCGGCGCCGATTCACCTTCGACGCGGCCATCGACCGTTTCGTTGCGCTGCTGATCGACCCGTACCGGCCTCAATGGCTGAGCTTCCACCCGATGGAGCGGGGTCGACCCGGCCGCCCGAGCAAACGATGACGGCTTGGGTTGGGATTTCTGCGGCTACCGGCTGGGAGCCGGCGAAGGAGGAATACCGATCGAGGAAGTTGTTGTGAGGGATACTACGTCAAGACCCGAGTTGCGGATCGCGTCCGCACCGCCCTGGAGCCGGTCAACCACTGCCAGCACTCCCAGCACGATCCCCCCCTCGGCTCGAACCGCTTCGATGGCCTGCAGCGCGGAGCCACCCGAGGTGATCACGTCTTCAATGACCACCACCGGCATGCCGGCTTCGAAGTTGCCTTCGACCCGCCGCTTGGTGCCATGTTCCTTGGCGGCCTTGCGCACGCTGAACGCATCGAGGATTGGTGGGGAGTCGAGACTTGCCCGGGCAATGGCGTAGGCCACCGGATCGGCGCCCATCGTCAGTCCGCCGACGGCTCGAGCGTGCCAGCCCTTGGCCCGGATCGCCTCGAGGCCCAGCGTGCCGATCAGCTGCTGACCCTCGGCTGACATGGTGGTCTTCCGGGCGTCGATGTAGTACGAGGAGCGCTGACCGGAGGCGAGCACGAAGTCGCCGAAGGCGACCGAGCGGGCGAGCAGCAGCTTTTCCAGCGGCCCAGCCGACATGGACCTACCGCTTCCGGAAGAGTGACGAGAAGAAACCGCCCTTCCCTTTCTCGTCGCCCCGAGCCGCCTGACAAAACGCGGTGGCAAACTCGGTGATGTTCTTCCACCGCTTCGTGAGGTCGCGCTCGAGGCCCTTCATGACCACGGACTCGAGTTCGGGAGAGAACTTGAGACCTTTGGCCGCCTGGCTGAGCGGAATCGGCGGCTTTGTAAGGAGTTGCTGGAACAACTCCCTAGGGTTCTTCCCCGGATAGGGAAGCTGGCCCGTCAACAGGTGGTAGGCGATGGTAGCCAGGCTGTAGACGTCGGCCTGCTCCTTGACGAGCTCGCCGCTCAGGGCCTCGGGAGCCACGTACTGGAGGGTGCCCACGAAGAACCCTGCCCGGGTCAGCCGCTGGTTCGGGTCATCCTCGGCATCGCGGGCAATCCCGAAGTCGAGGAGGCGGGCGGTCTGGGTGGCCGGGTCGTACATGATGTTGGCCGGCTTGAGATCCCGGTGGATGATCCCGGCCTTGTGGGCCACCCCCAGGGCGTCGCCGAGCTGGCCGATGATCTTGCCGACCAAGTCAGGGGCCAGCGGCCCCGAGGCTGTCAGGAAGCTGGCAAGGGGTTCCCCGGCGGCCCACTCGAGCGCCAGGAAGTACATCCCCTCGGCCTCGCCGAACTCGTAGGTCCGGACGATGTTCGGGTGATCCAGGCGGGCGCCGAACTCGGCTTCGCGAAGGAATCGCTTGACCGCGATCGGGTCTTGTCCAATCCTGGAACGAAGGAGCTTGACGGCTGCGAGGCCGCGCTCCGGATGCTGGGCGCGGTAGACGGTAGCGGTGCCACCCTCGCCGACGTGATCGAGGAGTGTGTACCCGGCCACCGTGCGGCCGACGAGATTATCTTGGCTCATGGGATCGGTTCAAGCTACACGCCGCCCGAGGGCTTAAGCAAGACGCGCCCGCTCCGTCCGAGGAACGGGCTTTCCCAAGGCCTGGTGAAGGGACGGAGCATGCGTTCATCGGTGGGGCGCCTCCTGGCAGCTCTCGCGCTGATCCCAATCGGTCTGACGGCCTGTTCGTCGGGCCGCGGTTCGAATCTCACGCCGTCAGCCGCGACGGACCAGACGCTCACGGAACTCTTCAGCCTCTCGTCGGTCTACCAGCGCCTCGGGCGCCTGGCCGCGTCGGGGCCGATTCCGTTCGTTGGAAATGTGGCGATGTTGGCCGGCCGGGGCGACTCCACGGTGGTGGAACTCGGGGTTTCCTTCGAGAACCGGGCGCTCTCGTTCCAGCGCGATCAGGGGTCCTTCCTGGCCCGTTATCGGGTCGACATGTCCCTGTCGCGGGCCAGCGGATCGCCGATCGCGGTTTCCAAGACCGAGATGGTCCGGGTCGCGAGCTTCCAGGAAACCCAGCGCGGCGACGAGAGCATCTTCTTCCAGCAGAGCTTCCTGCTGGCTCCCGGATCCTACACGCTCACGGTCATCGTCCGGGATCCGGCGTCGAACGCGGCCAGCCGGGTCGAACGCCCCATCGAGGTGCCGACCTTTGCCGCCGGCTCGTTGTCCCCGCCAATCATGGTCTACGAGGTCCGGGGCCGCACCTCGGTCGCGGATTCGTTCCACGCGGTCCTGAATCCCCGAGGGACGGTTTCCCACGGTGGTTCCGATACGCTGTACCTCTACGTCGAGGGATACCGTTTCTCCGGACCGACCACCGTGCCGGTCACGGTTCGGGACGATCGCGACAGCGTCGTCTTTCGATCGGACCTCGCGTTCACCGGCGGGAAGAGCGTGGAGGGTCGGATCGTTCGGATTGCCTCCGACGCCCCGCCGCTCGGCGAGCTGGTCATTCAGGTCGGCGAGGGTCCGTCGGCCCGCAAGATCCAGGCGCTGGTCTCGTTCGCGCGGGGCTGGGTGGTGACCAACTACGAGAACCTGCTCAGCCTGCTCCGGTTCTTTCCCTACGAACCCGGCCTCTTGAATGGGCTGCGGAACGCCAAGCCGGCCGACCGCGGGAAGCTCTGGCGTCAGTTCTGGACCGCCACCGACCCGGTTCCCGAAACCGGCGAGAATGAGGCGCTCGATCGCTACTTCACCCGACTGGCCATTGCCAACGAGCGGTTCCGCGAGGAGGGCGGGGAAGGATGGCGGACCGACCGGGGCGAGGTCTTCATCACCCTGGGCGACCCCGACCAGGTCTTCGAGACCCCGCCGTCGTCGGACCGCCGGTACGTCCGTTGGATCTACAGTGAGTATCGGGCCGTGCTCGACTTCGAGGGAACGCTGGGCTTTTCCCGGATGCGGTTGACGCCAAACTCCCGCTCCGAGTTTGCCCGGGCCCGATCGCTGGTTTCGCGGGACGTGCGTCGGCCTCGCTGATCCACCCCCCAGGCTGGCGGGAACCTGACCGGGAGCGGGCCTCGAGGGCCGCTCCCGGTGTGTTTATTGGGTACTTTCCAGCATGGCTCACCACGATCCGCCCCAGGTCTTTCTCGTCGACGGTCATGCCCTCATCTACCGGGCGTTCTTCGCGCTGATCAGCCGCCCCCTGCGGACGTCGCGCGGCGAGAACACCTCGGCGGCCTGGGGTGTGGTCAACTTCCTCCTCCGGCTCCAGACCAAGTACCACCCCGACTACGTCATCTGGGTTCTCGACCGGGGCCGGTCGTTCCGGACCGCGCTGTATCCCGACTACAAGTCGACCCGGGAAAAGCTCGACGCCGAACTCCAGCAGGACTTCGACCTGGCCCTCGAGCAGATCCGGGACCTGTTGGCGGCATTCCGAATCCCGATCGTGGCGATCGAGGGGTTCGAGGCCGACGACGTGATCGGGACGCTGGCCCGGCGGGAATCCGAGCGTGGGCACCAGGTCGTGATCGTCTCGGGCGACAAGGACTTCTACCAGCTGATCGGACCTCGGGTGACGCTTCTCAATCCGGGGCGGGGCGGGGCGGCCGGGGTCGAGGAACAATGGGTCGATGAGTCGAACGCGGGAGAACGCCTCGGCGTTCCTCCCCGCCAAGTGATCGACTACCTGGCGCTGGTGGGCGATGCCTCCGACAACGTGCCCGGCGTGCGAGGGATCGGCGAAAAGACGGCGGCGCAGTTGCTCCAAGAGTACGGGGATCTCGAATCGATCCTTGCCCACGCGGCCGAGGTCAAGGCCAAACGCCCGCGCGAAGCGCTCCTGGCGGAGCCGGAACAGGCGCGGTTGTCCCGGGAACTCGTCACGATCCGGACCGACGTGCCGGTCGACATCGACCTCGAAGCATCCCGCGCCCGGGAGCCGGATCGGGAGTCGCTGGTCCGGATCCTGGCGCGCCTCGAATTCCACTCCCTGGTCGGCAAGCTGTCGGTGACTGAGCCGCCCCCGGTCGGTGGCGAGGTGGCCGCCGAGGCGGCCGCTGGTGGTACCGAGAGCGGTGCCGGACCGACGATCGAGGTGATCGACGATCCGGCGGCGCTTGCGGGCCTGGTCGACCGGCTGCGCGCGGCCAGGCTGGTGGCCGTCAAGACTGAAACGGGCGCGTCGGAGCCGCGCGAAGGAGCGCTCGTCGGACTGGGTCTGGCGATCAGCGCGACCGAGGCCTGGTACCTGCCGTTCGGCCACCGGCCGCTCGAGGGGGAACTGGCCGCGCCGGCGCCGGTGGTGAACCTGCCGCCACTGGCGGACCCCGCCTGCGCGCCGCTCGCCGCCTTGCTCGCCGATCCCGCCGTGCCCAAGGCCGGTCACAACATCAAGTTCGATTGGCAGGTCCTCCGCCGAGCGGGCGTCGAACTGGGCGGAGTCGCTTTCGACACGATGCTCGCGAGCTTCGTCCAGGATCCGGGACGGCGCTCGCACGGGCTCGACACGCTGAGCCTGGACCATCTGGGCAAGCCGTTGGCGCGATACGCGGAGGCGACGGGTCGATCCAAGACGGAAACCCCCTTTGCCGAGATCGCCGTCACCGATGCCGCGGCCGCCTGCGGAACCGACACCACGACGATCCTCGCGCTCGAGGCCTACCTGGCCCCGCGTCTCGAGGAGACCGCGCTCACCCCGTTGCTGGCCGACATCGAAATGCCGCTGGTCGAGGTGCTGGTCTCGATGGAGTGGGCCGGGATCGCGATCGACCGGACGGTGTTCGAGCAGCTGTCGCGGGAGCTGAACGCCGATCTGGTCCGGCTCGAAGGCGAGATCGCCACGGCCGCGGGCGGGGTGGTGAACCTCAACAGTCCGAAGCAGCTGGCGGCGGTCCTGTTCGAGAGGCTCGGCCTCCCGGTCCTCAAGAAGACCAAGACCGGTCCCTCGACCGATGCCGACGTCCTCGAGCAACTGGCCGAACAGGGGCACGAGGTGCCCCGGCTCCTGCTGGAGTTCCGGGAACTCCAGAAGCTCAAATCGACCTACGTCGACGTCCTGCCGCTGCGGGTCAACCGACACACCGGCCGGATCCACACCAGCTTCAACCAGACCGGGGCGGCGACCGGGCGGCTCTCGTCATCCGATCCCAACCTCCAGAACATCCCGGTCCGGTCGCCGCGGGGCGAGGCCATCCGGCGGGGTTTCGTGCCCAGCCCGGGCTGGCGCTTCGTCGTCGCCGACTACTCGCAGATCGAGTTGCGGCTGATGGCCCACCTCTCCGATGACCCGGCGTTCCTGGCCGCCTTCCAACAGGGCGAGGACATTCACCGGCAGACCGCGGCGATCATCTTCGGGGTTCCGGTGGAGCAGGTGACGGCGGAGATGCGGGGCCAGGCCAAGACGATCAACTTCGGGACGATTTACGGCCAGGGACCGTTTGCGCTGAGCCGCCTGCTCAAGATCCCGCTCGACGAAGCCAAGCGGTTCATTGCCGAGTACTTCAAGCGGTTCGCTGGCGTCCGGGCGTATCTCGATCGCCAGGTCGAACTGGCGCGGTCCCAGGGCTACGTCGAAACCCTGTTCAAACGGCGGCGGTACATCCCGGAGATCCGCGACAAGAACTTCAACACCCGATCCTTCGGCGAACGGCTCAGCCAGAACTCGCCCCTCCAGGGGTCGGCCGCGGACCTGATCAAGATCGCGATGGTGCGCCTCCATCGAGCGCTCAGAACCGAGCGCCTCGAGGCGAGGTTGCTGCTTCAGGTGCACGACGAACTGGTTCTGGAGGCGCCCCTGGCCGAGGTCGACCGGGTTCGCGATCTGGTTCGGCTTCACATGGAGGGAGTGGCCGAGCTCAAGGTACCGCTGGTGGTCGACATCGGGGTGGGCACGAACTGGCTGGACGCGAAACGCTGAGCCTGGTCAGCTCCGCCGGGCGCCGGGCCACCAGTTCCAACGGCCCATGAGGTGCATGAAGGCCGGCACCAGGACCATTCGGATGACCGTGGCGTCGAGGAGGACCGCCAGGGCCAGTCCGAATCCGAGGAACTGCATCACCAGGACCCGGGCAAAGGCAAACGCCCCGAAGACGCAGATCATGATCAGCGCGGCCGACGTGATGACCGATGCCGTCGCGCTGAGCCCCTCCATCGTCGCCTCGGTGTTCTTGCCGCTTCGATCGAAGGCTTCCTTGATCCGGCTCAGCAGGAAGACCTCGTAGTCCATGCTGAGGCCGAACACCACGGCAAACACGAGCACCGGTACCAGCACGAAGATCGCCTCCGTCGGCCCGGTCAGATGGAACAACTGGCCCCCGTACCCGTGCTGGAAGACGAGCACGATCAACCCGAAGGTGGCGCTCACCGAGAGCGAGTTCATCAGTACCGCCTTGAGCGGCACCAGGATCGAGCGGAACGCAATGGCCAGCATCACCGCCGTGGCCGACAGCACCAGCCCGATCAGCAACGGGAATCGGCGCAGCATCTCGGTCTGGAGGTCGAGGCTCGCCGCCACGTAGCCGCCCACCGACACCTTCGCGTCCCGGAGCTGCCGGATCGCGCTCGAGTCGACCAGCGCCCGGGCCCGCTCGACGACCGCCATGGCCGACGTCAGCGACGTGGTGTCGCGGAGGATGACGTCCACGAGGGCCACCCGCGTGTCGCGGCTGAGGTAGGCGTCGAGGAACTCCTGGTGGTTGACCCGGGCCGAGTCGAGGTCGGAGTAGAGCAGCGAGTACGCCAGGATCGAGGTGCCGGGCTCGAGGTCGACGATGCTCCGGACGTCGAGGACGCGGGGATCCCGGCGCATCGAATCGGAGAGAGCCCGGAGTCCGCGGAGGTACACAGCCTGGGTAGCCGCCTTGCCCTCAGGCACCTCGACCAGGACCCGGACCGGCGTGATGTAGCCCGAGACACCCATCTTCGACAGCGTCTCGACCCCCGCGCCGGCCTCGGTCTGGGCCGGCCACCAGTTCCGGGCCGGCAGGCCGATCCGGATCCAGAAGACCGGCAGGGTCAGGACGATGATCACGGCGCTCCCCACGGCCAGGGCGCGGATCGGGTGCCGGGCCAGCGACCGGGCCCATTTTTCCCAGACCTGCGGCGCGTGATACCACGTCAGCCGCTTGGCCAGCCACCGCGGTCGGTCGATGGCCCGGCCCAGGGCCGCGAGCAGGGCGGGGAGCAGGGTCACCGACAGAAGGACCGCCACCGCCACGACGACGAGTCCGCCGATCCCGACGCTCCGGGTCTCGACCATCGGGGTCAGCAGCAGGGCGGCAAACCCGACGACCACCGTCAGGCCCGAATTGAACACCGCGACTCCGGCGGTGACGAGCGTTCGCTCCGCCGCCTCCCGGCGCCGCGACCCGCGGGCAAGCTCCTCCCGGAACCGGGTCACCATGAGGAGTGAGTAATCGATCCCGACGCCGAGGCCGATCATCGTCGTCAGGTTGAGAACGAACACCGACATCGGCATGACGGTGGCGAGCAGCCCGATGGCCGTCAGCGACACCGCAATGGCCAGCACGCCGATCGCGAGCGGCAACAAGGCCGCCACCAGCGCGCCGAAGGCAAGCACCAGGATGACGAGCGTCAGTGGAAGGAGCCGCAACTCGAAGCGGCGTCCATCTTCCGCGCTGACGGTCCGAACGTCGAGGTCGAGGGCCGAACGTCCGGTGACCCGCAACTGATAGCCGGGACGGTTCGGGACCTTGGCGAGGGCGTGCTGCATCTCGACGCGGAATGGCCGGACCAGATTGCCGACGCTGTCGCCGGTGGCGGAGAACGACACCAGGAAGAAGGTCAGCCGGCCGTCGTCCGAGAGAAACAGCGAGTCGCCGCGAGTGGCGTACGACACGACGCTCTGGACGTAGGGCAGCCGCGCGGCCGCGGCGGTCAGGGAATCGAGCGCGGCGCGACCGGCGCCGGTGGCGAACGACTCGGGCCCCTCGATCGTGACGGCAAAGAACTCCCCGAACGGCCTGGCAAACCGTTCCGCCAGCAGTCGGTCGGCCAGCCGGGCCTCGGTCGGCTCGTTGCTGCCGCCCCGAAGGGCGAGGCGATCGGGCGTTTTCGGCGCCCGATAGAAGGCGACGGCGCCGATAACCACCCACACGGCAATCACCACCCACCGCCATCGGACCAGGGCCCGAGCCAGGCCCTCGACGATCAAGCGGGCTCCATCTTCATATGGGACAACAAGTTTGCCTCGGCCGGGGGGAGAGCAAAAACTGCGGCAATGTAAGGCCGTTCCGGAGAGGGAGCCAGCGGGGTGCCCCCGGGCGAGGTCGGCGTCCAAATTGCCACGCAGGAATCCGTGACCCGACTCCTCCTGATCCTGGTCCTCATCGCGACCGCGATGCTCCTCGGCAGCCGGCTGAGCCGGTCGCCCGCGGTTGCCGTCGCGCCGGAGTCCGCGGCCGAGTCGCCGGCGCCCGTCGAGGTGCCCGCGGCAACGGGTCAGGCCCGGCCGGCCGAGCCGTCGGCCGCCCGCACGATGGCCTCCGGCGACCTTCCGCCCGCGCCACCCGCCGACCGGACCCCGATCATCTCCCGGATGGCCCGGATGGAGGCCCGGCGGCGGTTGCAGTACGCCGGACGCGCGACGTACCTCGACTCGCTCCTGATCACGCCCGACTCGACGCTCCGTCGGTGGGCCGACCAGACCACGATCCGGGTCCTGATTCGAGCCCCGGAAGGGGCTGGGCACCTCGTTGCGCCGGTCCGGGCTGGGTTCCAGGCTTGGACCGCGGCGTCGTTCGGAGTGACGATGGTCGAGACCAGCGATTCGGCCGGAGCCGACATCGTGGTCGACTGGATCCCGCGGTTCGAGGCCGCTCCCACGGAGGCTGGAGCGCCGACCCGAACCGGGTTGTCCGAGCTTCGCTCCGATCCGGCGGGCGCAATCACCTTCGTCCGGATCACGCTGGCTCTCCAGGACGGCCGCGGCGATGCCTTGAGCGAGGCCGCGCTGCGATCGATCGCCGCTCACGAGTTCGGCCACGCCCTCGGGCTCCCCCACTCGGGGCGGCGCGAGGATATCATGTATCCGATGGTGGTCGCTCCGGAGCCGTCAGCCCGCGATCGGGCGACGATCGCCCTGCTCTACGCGCTTCCCTTCGGGCCACTTCGGGAGCCCTTGCTGCCGTGATCCATCTCGTCCTCGCCCTGGCGGCCGCGCTCGATCCGGTGCGAAGCCCGCCGGAATGGCGGCCCGTCGCCGAGTTGATCGAACGAGCCGTGGCGCGCCGGGTCTTCCCGGGTGCCGTGGTCGTCGTTGGTCGGGGCGACTCGATCCTCTACTCCGCGGGGTTCGGGCGAACCGACTGGGGCCGGAGCGCTCCCGTGCCCGATCCGGATCGGACCCGGTGGGATCTGGCGTCGCTCACCAAGGTGGTGGCGACCACCGGGGCCGTGGCGTCGCTCGTCGATCGCGGTCGCCTCGATCTCGATGCCCGGGTGGCCGACCTCCTGCCGCGGTTCGCCGGCGACGGTCGCGACCGGATCACGGTGCGGATGCTGCTCGATCACACCAGCGGGCTTCCGGCATTCGCCCCGCTGTATCGAAGCTCCGGCGGTCGAGAAGGGATGGTCGACGCGCTGTTCCGGGTTCGGCCGGTGGCCCAGCCCGGCTCCGTCGTCGAGTACAGCGACCTCAACGCGATTCTCCTCGGCCTCGTCGTCGAGGCGGTCGCCGGCACCTCGCTCGACCGGTTCGTCGGTCAGACGGTCTTCGGACCGCTCGGCATGCGGAGTACCGACTTTGCCGTCGCCGATCGGTCGTGGGTGGCGCCCAGCGTCATCAAGGACGGCCGAGCCGTCCCCGGCATGGTGAGTGACCCGAATGCCCGGGCAATGGGTGGCGTGGCGGGCCATGCCGGCCTCTTCGGCACCGGGCTCGACCTTGCTCGCCTGGCCCAGGCCTGGCTTGGCCGCGGAGCGGATGGCGGCTGGATCAGCACCGGCACGGTGCGTCGGTTTCTGGAGCCCTCCCCGGGGGCCCGGGCGTTAGGATGGGAACGACCGGATCCAAGCCAGCTGGATCGATCGCCCTACGGCCGGCTTGCTACCCCCACCACCTTCGGGCACACCGGGTGGACCGGGACCTTCCTCTGGTTCGACCCGGTCCGGGACGTGTTCCTGGTGCTCCTGACCAATCGAAGCCTTGGTCCGAACGGCCGCGGCTCGTTCCGCGCCATGCGGGAACTCCGGGCCCAGGTTTCAGACTTGGTCTCGGCGGCGGTGCCGCCCCGCTGTCGGCCGGTTCTCGCCGCGTGTTGACCGCGGGTCCGCGTCGCCGGTAGGTTCCCGCCGCAACCCGAAGGGGAGGATCGATGGTCACTCCGGAAATCGTCCGCAAGGCGCTTCGTTCAGTCAAGGATCCCGAACTGGGCCTCAACATCGTGGACATCGGTCTGGTCTACGATGTCATCGTCTCGGACGACAACGACGTGCTCGTCAAGATGACGTTGACGTCGCCCGGCTGCCCGTCGGGGCCCGAGATTCTCGAAGACGCCCGGTTGGTGGCGGAGCAGGTCGAGGGAGTGAACAGCGCGGCCGTGGAGCTGGTCTGGGAGCCCTACTGGACTCCCGATCGGATGGATCCGAGAGTCCGCGCGTTCCTCGGTTAGGCCGGTTCGCGGTCAGGTAAGCAGGGTCAGCAGTTCCGCGCCAAACTCGCCCACCTGCCACCGGCGGATACCGGGCACCGCCAGCAGTTCGGCCTCGGTTCGGGGCGCCGCCCGGGCCACCGCCTCGAGCGTGCCGTTCGGCGCGATCAACCCGGGTGGCAGGTCGTAGCGGGCGGCGACCGGGGTGCGCCATGTCTTGAGGCGCTCGAGCCGGGCCTCGAAGGCCGGATCGGGCCGGAATCGGGGCCGCCGCTCGAACGCCGGCAACTCCCGATCGGGCACCGCGAGTCCCCGGCGGATGGCCTCCAGGATCTCGCCTCCCCGGCGCCCCGCATTCTCCGACCCGATTCCCCGAACCTTGCCCAACTCCGCCTCGGTCGCGGGGCGGGTTGCCGCCAGGACGATCAGCACCTCGTTGCCGAGGACCCGGAACAGGGCCCGGTCGAGTCGGCTGGCGACCCCCTCCCGCCAAACGAACAGCTCACGAAGCACGGCCAGGCCGCGGCGATCGAGGTCGCGAGCGCCCTTCATCCGGAGGAACCCGACCTCCGGTGGTTCGGGCGTCGGCCACTCCACGGTCGTCAGCAGTTGACACTCCTCTTCGACCCAGTCGAGCCGCCCGATATGGGCCAACTCGGCCCGAAACGCGTCGCGCAGGGCCGGCAGGAACCGGGTGTCCGTGGCGGCGTAGGCGATCATTTCGGGCGACAACGGACGCGCCGACCAGTCCGCTCGCTGGAACCGTTTGTCCGTCTTGATCCCGAACCGGCTTTCGAGAATCGCGCCGAGGCCGATACTGGGGAGGTTGAGGAACTGGGCGGCGATCCGGGTGTCGAACAGCCGATGAAGCCGGAGGCCCGCCTCCCGGTGCATCAACCGGAGATCGTAGTCGGCGTCGTGGAAGATGAACTCGGTCGCATCGTCCTCGAACCAGGGCCGGAGGAGCTCGATCCCCCCGGTGGCCACCGGGTCGACGACCGCGGTGGCGGTCTCGGTCGAGATCTGGAGGAGGTAGACCCGGTCGCGGAACTTGTGGAAGCTCGCGGCCTCGGTGTCCATCCCGATGACCGGCTCGTGGCGCCACCGGGCGACGAGGTCGGCGAAGTGCTCGGCTGATGCGATCAGGAGCGGCGGTTCGGTCGTCACGGGCGGTCCAGGCGGGCGCGAGGGGGAGTGGAGGCGTCCGCGGGCCACCGCGGCAAGCGGTTTGCAGTGGTCATTCTCACGAAAGGTAGCGGGGGCCAGGCCGCCCGGCGTAGCTTGCTGGGTCGCGCGGGTCCCCAGCGAGTCAACGCCATGTCCGACATCGAGGTGGAGCTCACAGCCGTTCCGGACGACTGCGACGCGGCTGGCACCGTCAGCCACGCGGCGTTCCTCCGGCTGTTCGAGCGCGCTCGTTGGGAACAGCTCCGTCGCGGGCCGGGCGTCGACGTGTTCGACCGCCAAGGCGTCTGGCCGGCGGTCCGGCGGAGCGTGCTCGAGTTCCACACCCCGGTCCGCCCCGGCGAGACCCTCCGATTTACCCAGCACCTGACCCACCTGGGACGGACCAGCTTCACCCTCCGCCAGAACGCCCGCCGGGCCACCGACGGGGTTGCGGCCGCCTCGGCCGAGTTCCTGTTCGTCTGCCTCGACCGCCAGGGGCAGCCGCAGCCGGTTCCGGAGGACGTCGGGCGGTTCTTCAGCGCCCGGGCCAGCTCGGAGCCGGTCGATCGGGTCACCGTGAACGGGGTGAGCCTGGCCATCGAGACCCGGGGGTCGGGCCCGGCGGTCGTCTTCATCCACGGGTTTCCGCTGGACCGCTCGATCTGGCGGCATCCGCTCGACACCCTGACCGGCTTTCGCCGGATCGCGCTCGACCTCCGCGGGATGGGGCAGTCGGACGCCCCGGACCTCGGGTACTCGATGGCGATGTACGCGGACGACCTGGCGGCCCTGATCGATGCGTTAGGCGAGGACCGGGTGGTGCTGTGCGGGTTGTCGATGGGCGGATACGTCGCCTTCGAGTTCCTGCGGCGGTACCGGGCCAGGGTTCGGGGGCTGATCCTGATGGATACCCGGGCCGAAGCAGACAGCGCCGAGGGTCGGAAAGCCCGGGACATGCTGGTGACGCGGGTCCGGGAGCAGGGCGCCATCGCGGCCGCGGAGGCGATGTTGCCCCGGTTCTTCACGGCCGGCGTGCCGCCCGAGATCATCCAGTCGGTGCGCGAGATGATCCTCCGGACGCCGGTACCGGGCATCGTCGGCGCGCTGACGGCCATGCGCGACCGGCCTGACAGCAGCCCCCTGCTCGCGACGCTCGTCGGGGTGCCGACCCTGGTCGTCGTCGGCGAGGAGGACGTGATCACGCCGCCCTCGATTTCGCGCTCCATGGCGACGACGATTCCGGAGGCGCGGTTCGTCGAGATCCCCGGAGCGGGTCACCTGCCGATCGTGGAACAGCCGGTGCCGACCACGCGGGCGGTGCTCAAGTTCCTCCAGAGTCTCCGATGAAACCATTTGGCGGGGCTGGGCGTCTAGTTAGATGACGGGCCCCGATTCGCCTTCTCGCGAATCCCCGTCATGCCTCATGCAGTCCCTCCATTCCTCAGGCCCCAGGGTCGGAATTCCCCCGGCCCTGCGGGCTTGACCCCCCTTGTCCAGGAACGACGAAGGGTGGCCTAACGAGGCCGCCCTTCCTGGTGTGTCAGGCTCGGTCAGCGCTGGGGCCGGCCGGGCGGATGCTCGCTCGCGAAGATGTCTTTGTTCTTCTTGATGTAGGCGGCCATGTTCTCGGGAACCTCTTCCTCCGGGAAGATGGCGCTCACCGGACATTCGGGCTCGCAGGCGCCGCAGTCGATGCACTCGTCGGGATGGATGTAGAGCTGGTCATCGCCCTCGTAAATGCAGTCGACCGGGCACACGTCCACGCAGGCCCGATCCTTCACGCCGATACACGCTTCAACGATTACGTACGTCATTGGATTGAATGGCTCCGATGAGGGCTAGAACCGACGACCGGACAGAGTATGGGGTCCCCTGGCGAGACGCAAGGGGGGCCGCCCGGTCGTCGGGGTCGGCAGGTCCCGTGGGGTCAGCGGAGGTGGCCCTTGAGGAAGGCGAGGGAGCGGTCCCACGCGAGCCGCGCACTCGGTTCGTGGAACACCTGGGGCCTGGTGTCGTTGAAGAACGCGTGATCCGCTTCATAGAAGTGGGCCTCGAACGACCCGCCCGCCGCTCGCACGGCCGCGGCGAGGGCGTCGATGGTCGCGCGGGGGACCGAGGCGTCCCGGGTTCCGAAATGGCCGAGAACGGGGACGGTCAGCCGAGCGGGGTCGATCGGGACGTTGGGGTGGATGCCGTAGAAATCCACCACGGCCCCGATCCGGTCCGGGTCGATCATCCCGCCGTAGAGCGCCAACTGGCCCCCCATGCAGAAGCCCAGCGCGCCGACTCGGCGGCTGACGACCTCGGGTCGGCCCAGGAGGTATTGGGCGGATCCCCGGAGATCGGCGCCAGCCCGGTCGATGTTGACCGCCATGAACAGCTTGGCGGCGGCGTCGGGGCTCTTGGTGGTCTGACCGTTGTAGAAGTCCGGGGCGAGCGCCACGAAGCCCGCGGCGGCAAAGCGGTCGGCGACCGCCTTGATGTGGTCAACCAGACCCCACCATTCCTGGATGACGAGGACGCCGGGGCCGGTGCCGGAGGGCGGCAGCGCCAGGTAGCCGGAGGTCGTGTGCCCGTTGGCCGGGTACGTCACCATCGATCCCATGGGGTTTGTCCGAAGAGCGGGGGGTCTGGCGGGCCCTAGAGGAGGGCGGCCGACAGGTGGATACCTCGGGGTTCGGGGTCGCCGTGCCGGTCCTTCGACGTATACCAGCGGCTCCACTCTTCACGAAGGCAGAACGGGTCGGCGCCGTGGGCCCGATCCACGGCCAGCACCCCATCGAGGTGGTCGATTTCGTGTTGAAGCAACTCGGCGCGGTCACCCTCGAGGTCGATCTCGTGGGTGTCGCCCTTCATGTCCTGGTAGCGAACCTTGATTCGGTAGGCCCGCTGGACCCGGACGAGCAGGTTGGGGAACGAAAAGCAGTCATCCCAGACGCTGAAATCATCGGTGCCGATGTCGACGATTTCGGGGTTGATCAACGGCCAGGGTCGGTCCATCTCGACGTAGACGATCCGGACCGGGGCCCCGATCTGGGGCGCCGCGATGGCGCGCCCGTTCCCGAATCGCGATTGCCAGTCCCGCAGGGTTTCGCGGAGGTCGTCGACGATCATGCGCACCGCGGACGACGTCGGTTGGCTGATGGGCTCGCACTTGGTGCGGAGAACCGGGTCGCCCAGCAGTCGGATGCGGTGAATGGTCATGACGCTAATCTTGGCGGTTCCCGGTCTGTGGCAAGGGGGCCCGGTTTCCGTCTTACGTAGTGGTACGTACAACGCCTACGGACTTGCAGCGTGCAGTTCCGCCGCCGCCCGGAGGACAACCCCGCGGGGAGGCCTGCCCTCGTTTGACAATCCCGACTTTTTCACTTAGGATTTCCGGTTGGCGTGGTCTGTACTCCGGAGGCGAGGGCTCGTGAGCGAGTCAGTCGAGACGCTGGTCAATCGCGAATACAAGTGGGGCTTCGTTACCGATATCGAAGCCGACACGTTGCCGCCCGGTCTCAACGAAGACGTGATTCGGGCCATTTCGGCCAAAAAGCAGGAGCCGGCGTTCCTGCTCGAATGGCGCCTCAAGGCCTACCGGGGCTGGCTCAAGATGACCGAGCCGCACTGGCCCAACGTGCAGTACCCCTCGATCGATTATCAGAAGATCGTCTATTACTCGGCTCCCCGGACGCAGAAGCCGCTCGGGAGCCTCGACGAGGTCGACCCCAAGATCCGGGAAACGTACGACAAGCTCGGGATCCCGCTGACGGAGCAGAAGATTCTCTCCGGGGTGGCGGTCGACGCCGTGTTCGACAGCGTGTCGGTCGGGACGACCTACAAGAAGCACCTGGCCGAAATGGGGATCATCTTCTGCTCCTTTTCGGAGGCGGTCCGGGAGCATCCGGAGCTGGTCCAGAAGTACCTCGGAACCGTGGTTCCCGGCAGCGACAACTTCTTCGCGGCGCTCAATTCGGCGGTGTTCAGCGACGGTTCCTTCGTGTACGTGCCCAAGGGGGTGCGTTGCCCGATGGACCTGTCGACATACTTCCGGATCAACGCCCAGAACACCGGGCAGTTCGAACGGACGCTGATCATTGCCGACGAGGGAGCCTCGGTCAGCTACCTGGAGGGTTGCACGGCGCCCAGGCGGGACGAGAACCAGCTTCACGCCGCCGTCGTCGAACTGGTGGCCCTCGAGGGCGCCACGATCAAGTACTCGACCGTCCAGAACTGGTACGCCGGCGACGAGGATGGCAAGGGCGGCATCTACAACTTCGTCACCAAACGGGGGAAGTGCGCTGGACCCCGTGCCAAGATCTCGTGGACCCAGGTCGAGACCGGATCGGCCATCACCTGGAAGTACCCGAGCGTCATCCTCCAGGGAGACGACTCGGTCGGTGAGTTCTATTCGGTGGCCGTCGTCAACGGTCGCCAGCAGGCCGATACCGGCACGAAGATGGTCCACCTCGGCCGGAACACCCGCAGCACGATCGTGTCGAAGGGCATCTCCGCGGGGGCCGGGCAGAACAGCTACCGCGGCCTCGTCAAGGTGATGCCTCGGGCGGACGGGGCTCGCAACTACACCCAGTGCGATTCGATGCTGATCGGCAATCGGTGCGGGGCCCACACCTTCCCGTACATCGACGTCCAGAACCGGACCGCCGCCGTCGAACACGAAGCCTCGACGTCGAAGATCGGCGAGGATCAGATTTTCTACCTGAAGCAGCGCGGTCTCAACACCGAGAACGCGATTTCCATGATCGTCAACGGCTTCTGCAAGGAAGTGTTCCGGGAACTCCCGATGGAGTTTGCCGTCGAAGCGCAGAAGCTCCTGGGTATCAGTCTCGAAGGCAGCGTGGGATAGGGAGCGGATCGTGGCGCCGTTATTGGAGATCAAGGACCTCCACGCGAGCGTGGGGGACAAGGAGATTCTCAAGGGAATCAACCTGACCGTCAACGCCGGCGAGGTCCACGCCATCATGGGGCCCAACGGCTCCGGGAAGAGCACGTTGGCGCAGGTCATCGCGGGCCACCCCGCCTACACCGTCACCGGCGGCGAGATCCGGTACCTGGACCAGGACCTGACCGACATGGACCCCGAGGAGCGGGCCCAGGCCGGCGTCTTCCTGGCGTTCCAGTATCCGGTCGAGATCCCCGGCGTGACCAACGCCTACTTCCTCCGATCGGCCTACAACGAGATCCGGAAGGCGCGGGGGCTCGAGGAGGTCGACCCGATCGATTTCGTCGACCTCCTGGAGGAAAAGCTCAAGGTGGTCGAGTGGGGTCCCGACATCATGCAGCGGGCCGTCAACTCGGGCTTCTCGGGCGGCGAGAAGAAGCGCAACGAGATCCTCCAAATGGCGGTGCTCGAACCGAAGCTGGCCCTGCTCGACGAAACCGATTCCGGGCTCGACATCGACGCGCTGCGGATCGTGGCCAACGGCGTCAACGCGCTCAAGCGCCCTGACAACGCCTACGTGGTGGTGACCCACTACCAGCGGCTCCTCAACCACATCGTGCCGGACTTCGTGCACGTCCTGGCCGATGGGCAGATCGTCAAGTCGGGCGGGAAGGAATTGGCCCTCGAGCTGGAGTCGAAGGGCTACGAATGGCTGACCGGCGTGGCGGAGGCGACGGCGTCGTGATCGATCGGTACGTTCGTCAATACGAGGCCCTTGCCGCCAATGGAGGCGGCCGGGCCCCGGATTGGCTCAAGTCCCTGCGGCGAGCGGCCATCGACGGCTTCCGCGAGACCGGCTTCCCGTCCGGTCGGGACGAGGAGTGGCGGTTCACCTCGGTGGCGCCGATCGTCCGGACGGATTTCGGGCCGGCGGCGGGTGGTGGGGCGGTGGTGGCCGCCGATCTCCAGCCGTTCCTCTTCGGCCACGACGAATGGCCGCGAATGGTCTTCGTCGACGGACGCTACCGGGCCGACCTCTCGAGCCCGGCGGCGGCCGCCGGGCTCCAGGTCTCGACCCTGGCCGAGGCGTTGGCCGCCGATCCGAAGGGCCTCGAAACCGAGTTCGGCCGACACGTGGTTCCCGACGCGACGCCGTTCACCGCCCTCAACACCGCGCTCGCGCCCGACGGCGTCGTCATCCGCGCGGCCCGCGGTACGGTCTTCGCCCAGCCGATTCACCTGCTGTTCGTCGCCAGCCGGGAGGCCGAGGGGGCCGCGTTCCACCCCCGGGTGCTGGTCCTGGTGGAGCGGGAGGCGCGGATCCAGCTGGTGGAGAGCTACGTCTCGCTCGGCGACCGGGCCCGGTACCTGACCAACACGGTCTGCGAGATCGCGATGGGCGAGGGCTCCTGGGTGGAGCACAGCCGGATTCAGCGGGAGAGCGAAGGCGGCTACCACATCGGGTTCACCCAGGTATCGCAGGCCCGGGACAGTCACTACCGGTCGTTTTCGCTCGCGATGGGCGGCGCGATCGTTCGCCACAATCTCCATACCCGGCTCAACGCGCCGAACACCGAGGCCCTGCTCTACGGCCTCTATCTCGGCCGCGGCGACCAGTTGATCGACAATCACACGACGATCTTCCACGACCAGCCGAATTGCCGGAGCTGGGAGGTCTACAAGGGCATTCTCGACGACCGGTCGCACGGAGTCTTCAACGGGAAGATCTTCGTCAAGCCGGAGGCTCAGAAGACCGACGCCAAGCAGACCAACCGGGCCCTCCTCCTCTCCGACGCGGCCAAGATCGACACCAAGCCGCAGCTCGAGATCTTTGCCGACGACGTCAAATGCACCCACGGGGCCACCGTCGGTAACCTCGATCTGCTCTCGGGTTTCTACCTCCGGAGCCGGGGAATTCCCGACGCGGTGGCCCGCCGGGTGTTGACCTATGCCTTCGCGGCCGAGGTGCTCGACGAGATCTCCGCGGTGCCGGTTCGGTCCGCTCTCGATCGGCTGGTTCGCGACCGGCTGGGCGTCGGGTCCTGAGGCTTACCATGAGGGGCCCGTCCGCCATCGAGCCGCCTCCGGGCACCGCGCCCGGCCAGGAAGTGACCTGGGATCCGGCTTCGATCCGGGGCGACTTTCCGATGCTGGCGCGCGAGATCCGGGGACAGCCGATCGCCTACCTCGACAACGCCGCGACCGCCCTCAAGCCGCAATCCGTCATCGACGAAGTCGTCCGATACTACCAGGACGTCACCGCCAACGTGGCTCGTGGTGTTCACACCGCCAGCCAGGAGGCGACGGAGCGGTTCGAGGCCGTCCGGCAGGAAGTCGGGGTGTTCCTCGGCTCCCGACCGGCGGACGAAGTCGTGTTCACCAGCGGGACCACCGCCTCGATCAACCTGGTGGCCCAGAGCTACGGGCGGGCGGTGCTGCGCCCGGGCGACGAGATCCTGGTCACGGAACTCGAACATCACTCCAACCTGGTGCCCTGGCAGCTGATCGCGGACCAGACCGGGGCTCGGGTGCGCGGCATCCCGATCACGGCC